>JAZRCD010000034.1:0-6715 GCA_045635425.1 Ructibacterium sp.
CTTATTCTTATCGAACTTAAAGTCGCCACCGATGCTATATACAGATGTGGGTTTTACGCCACCCATCATCCACATCATCAGGTCAATATCGTGACAAGCCTTCGCAAGAAGAATGGGAGAACCACACACCTCATCCGACGCCCACTTACCTCTTACGTAAGCGGAGAGCATATGATGCCAAGCCACGTGCTCGGTAAGGATTACACTGTATACATCGCCAATCTCACCGCTATGGATGATTTCCTTAATCTTTCTGTAGAAAGGTGCGTAGCGGAGTACATGACAAATCATAACCTTGCGGTCACATTCTTTTGCCACCTCAACCAAGCGCATCATTTCTTCTTCGTTGACTGCAAAAGGCTTTTCCAACAGCATATCATAACCGATTCTCAAAAGGGGAATCGCGGTATCCACATGTTGGGTATCCATGGTTCCGTTGATAACTGCGTCCGCAAGTTTTCCATGCTTGCAGAGTTCTTCACAACTCTCAAAGCACATATCGTCGGGGATGTTAAAGGTCTTTTGCGCTTCCTTTCTTCTTACCTCAACAGGTTCTGCAACACCTACAACCTGCAACTCGTCAGGATGATCCAAAGAATATCCTGCATAGGTCATAGAACGGTTACCTGCACCTACCAATATAACTTTCAAAGGTTCTTTCATGATACATTCTCCTTTTTGATTGACTTTTGATGATTTTAGTATATAATGAAATTAATAGGATTTCTATGATTACATTGATTTATATTAGCATTAGATTGACCTTGGAGGTGATTTTGTGCGTTCTCTTTCCGCTTACGAGCCTATGCCGGATACACCAAACCAATTTCCCATCAAGCTTCACACCCAGACCATTTACGGTCCCGGATGGGGACGTGCCCTGTGGCACGAACATATTGAGCTTCTCCTTTTTTTGTCGGGTTCAGGGGAGGTTGTCTGTAATGAAACCATCTTTCCTGTTAAAGCAGGAGATTTGATTTTTGTCAACTCCACCCAAATTCACGCCCTCCGTGCCGAGGAGTATCTTGAATACCATTGCATCATCCTCTACCCTGCCTTTTTTTCCGACATGGAATATGACCCCAATGTCCTCATCCAAAACCATATTCACGCAGATGAAACCGTCAAGGATTTGTTCAGCAGAATTTTTTACGAAAAGGAGCATCGCACCGCAGGAAGTGATATGGTTATTAAGGGACTCTGTTATGTACTCTCCGGCTACCTGACCCAACACTACACCGACCACCAGATGAACCAACAGGATGCCTCTCAACATATTTTAAAGCTCCGCCGAGCGCAGATGCTTTTTGACTACATTGCAGAGCATTACGGCGAGTCCATTACCTCCTGTCATTTAGCAAAACTTTGTCATATGAACGAAAGTTATTTCTGTCGGTTTTTCAAGAAAAACTTTGGCAGAACACCCCTGACATACCTGAACGAATATCGAATCGAAAAAGCGTCCTCTCTTTTAAAGAAGACCAACAAAAGTATTACAGAGATTGCCTTAGAGGTAGGGTACGAGGATATCAACTACTTCTCCCGTACTTTTAAGAAGCTGAAAAACTTTTCCCCCAGCGAATATCGACATAAATCATAGAAAAAAGCGTGATTATCCAAAAGCATTCTTGCTATACTGAAAAGCAGTTTGAATCAGTAGATTCAAACTGCTTTTATTATCTTTTTCGTTCTAAAAATTTTTTATATTTATTGTAGTTGATATTATCTTACCATGCACATTTTTTACATGGCGTTAATCCAGCACTTTTTGCATTCTACAAGGTAGTTTCATAACTATTTTCGCCACCGCAATCCGGCTTAAAATGATACCTTTTCCCATTCGGTGTTCTATACACTGCGTTACCGCTATAGCTAGGTTGGTTATCATAATTCGATTCAAAGTCATCATTGTAATAATCATCTGAATATGAAGGAACATTTACAACCTGAGCTTCCTCATAGGTTTCATACCAACCAACCTCTATGTATTCATATATTTCATCTTCATTGACAACAATAGTTCTACCATCCGGAGCGTACATCGTTATTACAGGATTCAAATACCAACCTACATTTTGATACGCCTCGATTTCGGACTGCAAAACACTTATTGTTCTGCCATCGGGCGCATACATGGTAACCCTTGCTTCGGTTGACCACCCGGCTTCTAAATAATTCTCCATTTCATCTTCGTATATTATCATACTTTGACCATCATTGGAATATACCGTCAATGTTGGTTGCACCCATCCTTGCTCTACAAAGTAATCTAAATCCGAAGATAGCACATATACTCTCCTCCCCTCAGGCGAGCATACTGCATGGGTTTCTCCAAAATGATTCCCCGTATAATAATACTCAACATCTTGCAGAACTCCATCTTGTGTAATCAATATCCAAATGTCATCTGCCGGCAAAATAGTTGCTATATTATTTTCAAGTCCTAAATACTGACCTATTAAGCTAATTTTTTTGTTTGCAAATTTTTTGTTTATTTCTTCTATCTGAAGTTTATTTGCTTCCCCTAAATTGATTATAACATTTTCCTTCTTTAAAGAATGTGCATTTTCAATAATTAGATATACTTGTTCTTCATCTTCAACTATTTCTTTTACATGTCCTGCTACACAAATAATACTTTTGGGTATCACATTTGTAGCTATATTTTCAAACACTGTATATCCGAAAGGTTGTACTGCCCAATATACGTTGCACCAATCACTATCCCTTTGAAAAGCATTCGAAGAGTTAATATATACTGTAGAAAAATAGTCACTCCACTCAACAGATGCATTTAAGCTCTGCGATACTGCTCTGATAGGCACAAATGTTGAGCCATCTACAATAATAGGAGCAACATCTAATGTTTCCGCAACCCCATTATGATACATTGTGGAATTGTTTATTTGTAAAACAATCTGTGTATTATCTTTGGTTGCAGTTATTGTCTGTGTTGAGCCTTCCCATTCAACTTTAGCGTTTAGAGCTTCAAAAATTCTGCGCATTGGCACCATTGTCCGCTCGTCTTTAATGAAAGGAGCAATATCACATTGCAATATTTCGTCATTAACATAAATTGTTATATCTTCCGTAGCCGATACTGTAATAAATAGCGACAACGTTAACGATAAAACCAATATCATACTTATGAGCCTCTTTTTCATATGTCATTCATTCCTTTCTTTGTAACTATATACATTCAAGAAACTTACATTATCAAATACCATTCACATAGACTCAGAATCAAGCCAAAGGAGACTCCGATCCGGAAGGTCCAATGGTTGGTCTTGTGGCGGAAGATCAACATACCGCAAGCGGCACCAATCCCGCCTCCTGCCAGACAGACCGTCAGCAACATCTTTTCGGGAATCCGCCATAGATTCTGTTTTGCTTTCCACTTATCCAATCCGTACAGAAGGAATACCAAAAGATTCCATCCTGCCATCAGGAAAAGCAATTGTGAGCCGTTCATCTGTATCACTCCGCTTAAAAAATATCCTTCTTATTTCTGAAATGCCGACGAATCAGGATAACAATGGACAGAACCACACAAATCAACATAAACATGGGTACCAACCAAGGATTCACATCCTCCTGCTCGGTACTCTTCATTTCTGTCCAGAGATTCTGCATTACTGCATTACCCTCTTGAGAAAGGTTTTGGTAGACCTCGGTCTTTTCTTCTAAGAAGGTATCATCGGGATAAGCAACCGGGTCATTCTGTGTTTCCTCGTCCAGCATTTCATATGCCGCCTGATGGGGCGTGGAATATCCGATATAATCCGCAACATAATAGGCCACATCCGGCTCGCAAAGGAAGTTAATATACATCTCTGCTGCCTCTTTTTGTTTGGCGCTTTTGGGAATACACGCCGCATCAAAAAAGAGGTTGGTTCCGCTTTTGGGGATAGCAAATCCCAAATGGTCATACTCATCTAAAAGGGTTGCCGCATCTCCGGCATAGTAGGGGGCAAGCACCGCCTCCCCTGCTCCCATCTTATCAAAAATTTCGTCCATGACATAGGCCTGAACCACCGGCTTTTGTTCCATAAGAAGTTCTGCCGCATCCTTAAGTTCCTCAGGATCTTCGGTATTTAAGGAATACCCAAGCATAATCTCTGCAATGGCAAAGGCATCTCTTGGATTATCAAACATCAGAATCTGATCCTTGTATTGTTCATCCCAAAGAATATCCCAATCCAAGTCGGCACCTTCATCAATAGCAGTCTTGTCATAAATGATTCCTACCGTTCCCCAAGTGTAGGGAATGGAATACCGATTTCCGGGATCGTAACCGGGATTCCGGAATTTTTCCATGATGTACTTTCGGTTGGGAATGTTCTCCAAATCCAAAGGAAGGAGCATATCCTCCGAAATCATACGGGAAATCATATAATCCGAAGGGATAATCACGTCATATCCGGCACCGCCACCTTTGAGTTTTGCATAGAGCTCCTCGTTGGTGGCATAGGTGGTATAGTTTACCTTGATTCCGGTCAATTGGCTAAAGGTACTATTCAAATCCAGAACGCCTTCATCACTGCCATCGGGGATATACTCACCCCAGTTATAAACGTTGATGGAGATTTCTTGGCCACGGAACCGCTCGTAGTATTCAGGATCCGCCACGGTAACCGTCGCTTCCTCTACCGCTTCTTCCACGACAGTATCACTTTGGCATCCGCTTAAGGGAACCACAACCAACAAAAGTGCCATCAGGAGATAAAGCCATCGTTTCATCGTCCTCCCTCCTTTTTCAGGTTGCGGTTCTCGATGATATTCTTCACAAGAAGTACAATCAGAATCACCGCAAAGATAATGGTGGACAGGGCGTTAATTTCAGGGCTGACACGCCGTCTGGTCATGGCATAGATGGTGACAGGCAGGGTCTGTGCCGTAGCACCGCTGGTAAAGTAGCTGACCACAAAATCATCTAAAGAGAAGGTGAACGCCATCAGAAATCCCGAAATAACACCGGGAAGAATCTCGGGCAGCACCACCTTAAAGAAAGACCGAACGGGTCCGCATCCCAAATCCTGTGCCGCTTCGTAAAGGTGCCCATCCATCTGTCGAAGTTTCGGCATTACATTCATTACCACATAGGGAACATCAAATGTAATGTGGGCAATAATCAATGTAATGAATCCGAACTCCAGATGCATCCGTGCCGCAAAGAATACAAAAAGAAGCATCAGGGACACACCGGTTACAATCTCCGGATTAATCATGGGGATATTGGTAACCTCCATGACAATGGTCTTGGGAACACGTTTCATCTTATGGATTCCGATTGCCGCCGCAGTGCCCAGCACTGTAGCAATCACCGATGCCACAACCGCCACAATCATGGTGTTACCAAGTGCAGTCATAATCATTTCGTTCTGGAACAGTTTTCGATACCACTCCAGGGTAAATCCGCTGAACACTGCATGGCTCTTGGTGGTATTAAAGGAGAAAAGCACCAAAAGCAAAATAGGCAGGTAGAGAAAAGCGAGCATCAATCCTAAATAAATCTTTGATAATTTCTTCATGCCGCACCTCCTCTACATCAAGACGCGGTCGTCGTCCAGATCAAACTGGTTCATCAGGGTCATAATCAAAAGGATAATCACCATCAAAACCAAGGACATTGCCGCACCTAAATTGGGGTTATAGGAGTTTCCTAAGAACTGCATTTCGATCAGGTCACCAATCAGAAGATTGCTGCCGCCACCTAACATTCGAGAAATGATAAAGGTACTGATTGCCGGCACAAAGACCATGGTAACACCGGACATGATTCCGGGAAGACTCAAGGGAAAGACCACCTTAAAGAGGGTCTTTATTCCATTACAGCCTAAGTCGTTTGCCGCCTCTAAAACACTCTTATCAATCTTCACCATGACTGAATAAAGAGGAAGAATCATAAAGGGCAGATAATCATACACCATACCCAATACTACCGCACCACGGGTATTGAGCATTTTAAATGGTCCCAAATGAAAATATCCCAACACCGTGTTGATGATTCCCTCATTTCCAAGCAGGGTCATCCATGCATAGGTTCTGAGAAGAAAGTTCATCCACATGGGCAGAATCACAATCATCAGCATGGTGCTTTGTACCCTCAAATCCATTCTTGCCAAAATATAGGCAAGGGGATAGGCAAGGACCAAACAAATCACGGTGGCAATGGCAGCAAGCCAGATAGACCGCACAAAAATATTGGTATACTGTGCCACATTGGCAACATATTCCAAGGTAAAATGTCCCTCACCATCGGTAAAGGCAAAGTATGCCACCATCAACAGAGGAACAATCACAAAAACCGCCATCCATACAAGGTAGGGTGCGGCAAGAAGTTTTCGTTTCATCTCCACACCTAACCTTTCATTTTGTGCATAATATGAATGTCATCAGGGCCAAAGGTAATACCCACAGCAGAGCCTTCTTCTGCCGCCTTGGTTGATTGAATCAACCAACGGAAGTCGTAGGATTCCACCACCATTTCATAATGAACACCCTTAAAGGTTACCGAATCCACCACGCCGGTAATCTGTGCCTTTTCAGGAGTGGTCAGTGTAATATCCTCGGGACGGATCACAACACCCACCGGAGTATTTTCTCCAAAGCCACCATCCACACAGACAAACTCCCGACCACTGATTTCCACCAGTTTGTCCTTGAGCATAATACCGGGCAGAATGTTACTCTCCCCGATAAAGTCTGCCACAAA
>JAZRCD010000035.1:0-1423 GCA_045635425.1 Ructibacterium sp.
CACGACTGTTATACAATCTTGTTTTCCAAATACGCCAAAGACTTCTCCACCATCTCGTTGCCGATTTCAACCGATGCCTCGGCGGCACTCTTGGTGAACCAATGGTCGATGTCTCCCAGACGTTCCAGTTTTACTGCATCAGGGTAGAGCGCCATCAGGATGGAGCATTCATACTTACCTGCATGGTCGTAACCGGTGGCATTCTGCACCTCTGTACTCATGGTGGGGATTACCTTAATCCAGGAGAAAGGATCGTCTCCACCACCTAAGTTTTCGTAGTAGCTTGCATAGTTCTCGCTACCCCACCAGCCCTTGCCTTGGGTTTTCTCTAAGTAGCGCATAGTGGCACGCTTTGCCGCTTTCATATAGGAAAGGGTCATGGGCATCAGGTTCTCCTGCTCAAACTGGTGATGAATCACCACGTAGATGTTCCGAAGACCTGCGTCAAGCATATTCATGAAGATACCGTAAAGGTAACTTTCGAACACATCTTCCTCGATATGTACCGTACCGGAAGTCTCGTCCGCCACAGCGTAGCTGGAGGGACTGTAGTAGATGGTGGGAGCAATCATAATCTCTTTTTTCTCGGCCAGTTTCTTAACAAGGCCCTCTGCCACCAGCGTATCACATCCGTAGGAACAATGGGGGCCGTGGTATTCCACCGTACCGCCAACCATTACCATAGGAATCCGATTCTCTTTTACCTTATTCAGTTCTTTGGGGAAGCTCATATTCCATTCCATAGCAATCTCTCCTTACTCTGCGTAACCCAAGGTGGTGTAGAAGGCAAGGTTGGACTGGGTGTTATCCAGTCTGCCATACTGTACAACCACGGGCTGGTCGGATGTTAACTTCATGGCATACTGGGTGCAAAGAGGCACTTCAAAGCCACACATATCTTCCAGTCTGTTCATACGGAAACAACGAACTCTTCCTGCCTTGACGGTCCAGGTAATATCTTCATAAGGATCCTTGTCGGTGAAGAATACCTTTACTTTGATTTCTGCATCTACATCGCCATCGTTTACCACAATAACAGATTCATGACCCTTTGCTACACCTTCACCGGGTTCGGGAAGTTCACAATCGGGGATTAACCATACTTTCTTACCTACTGCCATTTTCTTTTCCTCCTTAAAATCAATCTTTTGTAAAAGGGGTTGCGGCAATGCAGCAACCCCTATGTTTTATCCAATTAGAAATCCAGTTCGATGATACCCTTCTTCAGGTAGTCGGTCATAGACTTGCAACCATTCTCGGTAACAACGATACCCTTCTCCCAACGAACACCAAAACCTTCACCGGAGATGAAGGAGTCAACCTGGAAGGTCATGTTCTTCTCCAGCATGTAGTCGGAGTCAGTCTCCATCCAGGGAGGCTCAACCTCGATCATACCGGTTCCGTGACAGGGACCATATACGAA
>JAZRCD010000036.1:0-1950 GCA_045635425.1 Ructibacterium sp.
TCCGAGATCAACGAAATGTTCAAAAAAAAAAATACAGGAGGGCGGAACCATGGGAAAGTACTTAGCCATTGACTTAGGAACGACGGGGTGCAGATGCGGGCTTTTTGACGAAACCCTGACCGCCCTTGCTTATGATTACGAAGAATATCCTTTGATTACGGCCGGGGAACATCAGGTGGAGCAGGACGCCAATCTTTGGTGGGCGCTCACCTTGAAGACTGCCGAGGCGGTCATTGAAAAAAGCGGAATTTCAGGAAAGGAAATCCGCAGTATTTCCATCAGTTCTCAAGGGATTACGGTGGTTCCCACCGACGAAAACGGAAAACCTTTGATGAACGCCATCAGTTGGCTGGATATGCGTGCAAGGGAAGAAGCAGAAGAAATCAAGAAGGATTTGGGAGAGGATGCGGTGTTCTCCCTGGCGGGAAAGCCTGTCAATGAGGCATATACCCTGCCCAAACTCCTTTGGTTGAAGAAACATCAACCGGACCTTTTTGAAAAGGCGGCCAAATTCTTAATGCCTATGGATTTTCTTCTTGCCAAATTGACCGGTCGGTTTGTGACCGATTGCAGTATGGCGTCGGGAACCCTGATGTACGATTTGAAGAACCATTGCTGGAGCAAGGAGATTCTAAACCGCTACGGCATTGACGAGAACAAACTCCCTGAAGTTCTGGAAAGCGGAACCGTGGTGGGAAAGGTGTCCTTGGGGGTTGCGGTGGTACTGGGCCTCTCTCCTGATTGTGTGGTGGTGATGGGTGCGCAGGACCAGAAGTGCGCCGCCTATGGGGTGGGTCTTTCCAAAGAAACCATGACCATTTCCCTGGGAACCGCGGCCGCCATTTCCGGCTATCGGGATTCGGCAGAGCAGATGACCTATCTGGGAATCGGTTGGTGCGGCTACACCCAAAAAGATGCCTATGTGCTGGAGGGCGTTATCAATACCGCAGGAACCTGCCTTCGTTGGGTACGGGATACCTTCTTTTCGGGATGTGGTTATGACACCATCAACCAAGAGGCGTTGGAGGCAGAACAAAAAGGCAGTAAGGTGCTCTTTCTGCCCTTTTTGGCAGGGGCATCGGCTCCTGATTTCTACACAGAAAGTCAGGGGGTCTTTTATGGCATGAACCTTGGAACGACCCGAGGTGACTTTGCATTGGCGGTGATGAAGGGTGTTGCCTTTCAGATTCGGCTTTTGCTGGAGACCATGGAGGCGTACCGAGAAACCAAGTCCTTGATTCTGTTCGGGGGCGGTGCTGAAAGTGACCTGTGGTCTCAAATCATTGCAGACAGCACGGGACTTCGGGTTTCTATCCCCGAAACCACCGAGGCGGCGGTCTATGGCGCCGCAAGATTGGCGGCGGTGGGCGTTGGTGCAGAAGTTCCGTCATTGAAACTGAAAAAAGAGGTAATGCCCGATGACAAGGCAGGGTATTACCAAGAAGAATACAAACGGTATCAAGAACTACAAGAAAAACTTTGGAAGGGGAATTGAGCCAATGAATGCAATCAAAAATGCGCGGATTGTGTTGGAAGACGGCATCCTTGACCGTGGCGTGATTCTGTGGGATAAGGGCAGGATTGTTGCGGTTGGCAATGAGGATGAAATCGAGATTCCCCAAGGCACAGAATGTATGGACGCAAAGGGCAATTTGGTAGGCCCCGGACTTGTGGATATTCATTGCCACGGAGGGAATGGGTTTGAATTCTCCCAAAACCCCAAAGAGGCAGGGGAATACTTCCTCTCTCAGGGAACCACAACCATCCTTGCCACCCTTTATTACACTTTGGGAAAAGAGGAATTCCTCTCTGCCATTGATGGCACCAAGCAGGTGATGGAGGGGTCTAACATTGCAGGATTTTATATGGAAGGGCCGTACATGAATCCTAAGTACGGAGCCTCTCCCGAGAGAAACCAATGGCGTGGTACCATCCGTCGGGAGGATTACA
>JAZRCD010000037.1:0-5201 GCA_045635425.1 Ructibacterium sp.
CATCCCACCATCGTGTACTTACACGCCACCTCGTAGGGGAAACCCGCCACCTCCATCAAGGATTTCAGTCTTGGCTCGTCGCTGACAAAGGCAACCCGCTTATGGGGATCACGACGCTCCCAATCCATCATATACCGCAACACCTCATAGGGAGTCTTTTTCGTCCATCTGAGCGATACCTGAGGTGCCCAAGTGGGAAGTTCCATCATACCTTCTACAATCAAACGGGACAGGTCATTGAACCCATCTTCGCCATTTTCCAAATATCCGCCAATACAGAAATGAGACTCTCCGCCACGGGTGAAGTTGGGACTGTTGATATCTGTCTTTGCCTGAAGCATCAGGAAAAGTTCCTGAAGATACACCTTGGCATCTTCCTGGGTCAAAGTCCCCTCTTGCAAATCCTTTTGGTACAAGTCATATAAGTATCGGTCGATACATCCGATGCTGTCAGGCACAAAGGAGAACATCATATAGATGACCAGAACCCCCTCATAAAAAGAGGTTGCCGGATACTTGGGTGCACACCGAAGTGCCGCTGCCAACTTCTTCATCCGCTCTTTTCCCTCGGTAGTCGGCATCTTTTCTGCCATCTTGTCTGCAGCCTTTGCACACTTTTCTGCCCATTCCTCAATGGCATCGCAAATGATGGTCAGAGCATCTAAGAACTCCAACTTCTCAGGTTCGGTATGCTTCTCTCGGGATGCCATAATCTCCTTGCGGTATCCCTCCATACCGATTTTGATTACCTTTTCAAAGTCTGCAACACTGTGTTGCCACTCAAAGGTACAGAGTCCCTCTACCGGCTTGTTGTAAAACGCCTGACAGGCCTGCACCCAATTCTTATGTCCGCACCGATTGAAAATATCCCCCACCACATCGCCGGAAAAACGCAAATATCCGGTTAATGCCTGATTCTCATCCAGCATAGGCTCCTGAGTCATAATAAAGTCTTTTGCCCTCTTTGCACTGCACATCAAAGGGCTTAAGAACAAATCCTCCCGATCATATTCCGGTGGAGTTGGTTGAAAAAACCGCTCACCTTTCAGGGTTTGCTCCACTAAATTCTCAATTCGTTCCAACATAAGATACAACTCCTTCCGTCTTTGTTTATGCCATCATTATACGACCTATCCCTCAAAAGGTAAATACACATTGCAGAGTTTTTATAATTTATGAGGATTTTCTTTGACATTTTATTATATTTGTGTTAATCTTTTTATAGAAAGCAGGTGTTTTTATGCAACTATTTCAGGAAGAAGTGATTCAGGTTTCCAACATTCACTCGGTGCTTTTGTTTGATTCCAAAAAAGATCATTCCAAAGGTGCGGTGAGACATTATTCCAAGGTTCAATTTCACGAACTGATTTTCTTCTTGGCGGGAGATTCCATCACCCAATTTGACGGGAAGGTTTTGTATGACAAGGGCGGTTCGGTCCGCTTTCTTCCCCAAGGTGGCGGAGCTCTTGGCTACCACGTGGAAACCGTCGATCCCATCCTCTGTATTGATATTTTTTTCGAAGCAGAAACTCCTCTGCCCACCGAGGCACTTTCTATACCCAATCTGGGGCATCTTGGCAGTCTGTTTGAGAAAATATATCAGGTGTGGAACACCAAGCACCCCGGCTACTATGCAGAATGTATGAGCATTCTCTATGAGATTATTCGGAAAATTCAGCGACACAATCACCGCCAATACCAAGGTGATACAACCAAAAAGATACAGCCGGCTTTGGAATATATGATGGAGCGCTTCAGCTACCCTGATTTTGATTTTCAGGAAATGGGGCGTGCCACCGGACTTTCCTACGACTACTTTAAGGAATTGTTTGTGAAAGAGTATGGAATGCCTCCCGTGCGTTATCTCACCCACCTCCGCCTGAATAAAGCAAAGGAACTTCTTCTTACCGGACGCTACTCGGTGACCGAGATTGCGGAACTTTGCGGATATGACAACGTCTACTACTTTTCCAATGTGTTTAAAAAGCACTTGGGCGTTTCCCCGAAACAATATTGTGGATAAAAAAGGTTGCCCTCAGGGCAACCTTTTATTATTCAAACTTATAAACTCCGTCGGCTTCACGGGTAATCTTCAAATCGTAAAATCCCTTCATGGCACGGATGAAATAATCGGCGTCTTTCGCTCCTGCGGTCTCATAGGCCGCGTGCATGGCAAGTTGAGCAACTCCCACATCGGCGGTATTGATGGAGACCTTCTCTCCGGACAGATTTCCCAAGGTAGAACCACCCGGAACATCGCTTCGATTCACATACTTCTGATAGGGAATGTCCTCTTTCTCGCAAAGATATCGCACCAAGGCCTCGGACACCCCGTCGGTGGTGTAATGCTGATTGGCGTTGTATTTCAGCACCAATCCACCATTCAATTTGGGACGATGGGTGGGGTCAGCCTTTTCGGGATAGTTGGGATGAACTGCATGGCCATTGTCTGCCGACAGCATAAACCCTCCTGCCACCGCCTTCCGGTATTCCCGTTGGCTCATACCCTTGGCTTCGCAGATACCTTGCAGTGTATCATACAAGAAGGTAGACTTTGCTCCTTGCTTGGTTCCGGAGCCCACCTCTTCGTTATCAAAAACACAATAGACCGGCAAAGAACCGCTTTCTTCTCCCCGCAGGAACCCTTGCAGGGTTCCAAATGTGCAAAGCAAATCATCCAATCTGGGTGCTGAGAGAAATTCCTCCTGATTTCCCCATTCTGTCCCGTCAGTTCTGCAATAGAGGAACAAATCTCCGCCCAGAATGGCATCTTCTTCCACCTTTGCCGTCTCGGCAATCAACTTCCAAAATCCGTCCTTGGCAGTCTCGTCCCCGAACAGGGGAAGTAAATCCTTTTGGGGGTTCAGGGTCAAACCCTCGTTAGCAGACCGATCCATATGGATGGCAAGGCTTGGAATCATCAGTAAATCCCTATTCACATTCACAAGTCTTGTTTTCATTCCCTTTTCTGTCTTTACCATAATCCGACCTGCCACCGACAAAGGGCGATCCATCCAACTGTAGTAAATCATTCCGCCGTATTTCTCGGTGTTCAGTTTCAGGCACCAACCCTCCGAAAGCATCTCGGGGTTGGGCTTTACCTTAAAAGCAGGGGACTCTCCATGGCTTGCAGTAATCATAAACCGCTGAAATTCTTCAGGGGTACGGAATGCAATCAAAGAAGATCCGTTTCGAGTAACATAGTATCTTCCGTCCTTTTGGAGATTCCATACATCCCCTTCCTCCAACTTCACATAGCCCTCTCCCTCAAGACGACGGGAAACCTCCGCCACCGTATGATAGGCGGTGGGACACTCCCTGATAAATTCAAATAATTCCTGATTGATTGTTTCCATGGTTTCTTCCTCCATTACAGTTTATGGAATATGGGTTTTCTCTTTGCAAAGGTACAGACATAGTCAAAGGCTTCCTTTGCCATGGCCATAGCCTCTGCAGAATACTGTCCTACTCGGGTGGGTTCGTGGGCATCGGAACCGATGGTGATAATCTCACCGCCCAATTCTCGGAACCGCTTCAGGTAATCCAATGAAGGGAGAAAATCTCCTGCGCGATCTACGCCGCTGGTGTTGATTTCCATACCCTTCCCCTTTGCCACCAGAACCTTCATAATCTCGTCGGCAATATCCGCATAATCCCGATATGGCACCGTCTTATGTTCGGGGTTGTAGGGGGATTTGCAAACATAGGTCAAATGTCCCAACACATCAAAATTATCGTGAAGTTTCACACATTCCAAAATATTGGTCAGGTAGATGATAACCGCCTGATTCAGGTCAAGCCCCTCCCAGAATTCGGGGTAGTAGGGATCAAGATCCCCTGCATAGTGGTTGGAACCAATGACGAAGTCATAGTCCCGTGCAGAGAGAATTTCATTCCCTACCTCCACATTCCATTGGGTGAGACCAAACTCAATACCCCGACGAACCTTTACCAGGTCTGAATCCACCTTGTCGTAGGCATCGGCATACTCCTCCGGCGTAAACACGTTATGTTTGTAGTTTCGGTTTGCATTGTGGTCACAATGGTCGGTGAAGCAAATCTCCTTAAGCCCCATCTTTTCCGCCGCCCGAATCATCTCGATGGGTTCGGTAGTGGAGTCAAAAGAAACTTTGGTGTGCATATGATAATCAAACATGATTTTTCTCTCCTTTTATGTCGTATCGATAAATGGCAGTACTGATGGATACCATGGTTAAAAAATCTCCCACGGCGGAGCCGTAAGCCTGATTTGCCAGATTGAAAATCAACCAGAACGGCGACCCAAGGAAGGACACCCAACGTATGGTTTTCTCTTTGGTAATCCAAAAAGCAACGGTATGGAGCAACACGCCGATTAAGGCACCAAGGCTGAACACGTCCTCATAGAGCCATATACCTGTTCCTACCATCAAAAGGTTAATCAGCAGGAACATCTCTTTCAGATGCCGCCTCATAAACCCTTTCTCCTTGTTCTGCGCCATCACGGAAGATACTGTCCCCAGTATATCAAGCACCGCACCCTCATAAGCACCCAGCATAAGATACTGGAGAATATACAATACACGGGACACCGCATTACATAGGATAATGTTTTTTCTCTTTTTCATCTGGTAGCTCAACAAAAATAAAGCCACCGCAAAAACTCCAACAATTTGTGCCGCTACCATCATGGTCTCTTTCCACCCTATCCAATCCATACCCATCAAATCAATCCGCCACTACCGCCTCTTTATTTTCCTTTCTTCTAATCACGTCAACAACTTTTTGTTCGAGTTTATCATAACGCATTCTCTTTTTTATCCATTCTATCGCAACAGATACCACCATACAAATTGCAAGCAAATTAATCAGGATCAAAAGAGGATATCGAAATCCATAAATAAACTCTTTCAAATAGTAATTGAACAAAAAAGTATGGAACATAAAAATATTTCCCGAATGCTTTCCAAACCAACTCAATACTTTCCCGATTTTGCTTTCCGCTTTGAAAAAACACAGGCTCAAAATAATAACCCACAATGCAATGATTATACGGGCCGAAATCCCCATGTATTTTCTTGATATAAAAACAACAACTCCACTCAGGACTACAAGGATTTTTTGTTTTCTATTAAAGCTCATACACTTGCTAAAGAAATCCGTTTCTGCAAAAATCATTCCCAGGACAAAAGGAAATGCACCCGCAAAAAACCAACGAAAAT
>JAZRCD010000038.1:0-4924 GCA_045635425.1 Ructibacterium sp.
ATCTGCAACAAATCGTTCCAATCTGCCGATAGCAACCGGCTCACCCTTCTTCCCACGGACACAGTATTTCTCACATTGATTTTCCTGAGGACAAACACGACCACAAACAGCAGGCAAAGAACTGCTTTCTCGGATTATTTCGTATGCCTCCATGAACTTCCGTTCTGCAACCAAACCGATAAACGCAGGAATGTTTACCTGAACGGGACATCCACCCATGCACAACGGATTCTTACATTGAAGACAACGCTCTGCCTCTTCCACCGCCATATCATCGGTATATCCCATGGCAACCTCTTCAAAATTCTTATTCCGAACAAAGGGGTCTAATTCCGGCATCGGAACTTTTTGCATGGACATATTAGCCATTGTTCATTCCCTCCATTCTGCACTGATGCTCCTCCCGGGATTTTCTCTCTCCTTGAGCAAACATCTTGGAACGACGGATTGCCTGATCAAAATCCACCAGATGTCCATCAAAATCAGGACCATCCACACAAGCAAACTTGGTTTCTCCGCCTACCGTAACTCTACAACCACCACACATGCCTGTTCCGTCTATCATAACAGGGTTCATGCTGACAATGGTTTTAATACCATACTTTTTCGTAAGTTCGGAAACCGCCTTCATCATAACCAACGGTCCGATTGCAATTACCATGTCATATTTGTTCCCCGCTGAAATCAGTTCCTCTAATTTCGCCGTAACAAATCCCTGATTGCCATTGGAACCATCATCGGTCATGGTGTAAAGATTGGTGCATGCAGCTTTGCACGCATCCTCGATAATAATCAAATCCTGATTACGGAAGCCGTTGATCATATCCACCGAAACACCCATGTTATGGAGTTTCTTTGCCTGCGGATAAGCAATAGCAGTTCCAAGACCGCCACCAATCACAGCAACCTTTTTCACATTCTCAAACTCAGACGCCTTTCCTAAGGGACCCACAAAATTCAATAGAGAGTCCCCTTCCTTCAGCGCGTTCAACTTCTCGGTAGTCGCACCAACCACCTGAAAGATAATGGTTATGGTTCCTGCTTCCCGATCAAAATCAGCAATGGTAAAGGGCACACGTTCCCCTTGTTCATCAATCCGCAAAATAATAAACTGTCCCGGCTCTGCTTTGCGTGCAATATAAGGAGCCTCTACCACCATCAGGGATACTGTAGGGTTGAGTTCTTCCTTTTTCAAAATTCGAAACATCACCATCACCTTTACCTTCCGTTTATGTATCAAAATCACAAAACTACATCTTGATTCAAAATATTATATCACAGATTCAACTTTGTTTCAATATTTTTTTGCATAAAATTCCTCATTCTGAGGTAAATTTTTTACAAAAATTTTTCAAAAAAATACCGACGATGTATACATCGTCGGTATTTTATACTCTTAGTCTACATACTGAGGCTTAACCGGCTTACCGGTCTTGGTGGATTCAACAATCGCGGTACAAAGCGCAACTGTATTTGCACCTTCCTTACTGTTGGTAATGATAGGCTTATCGTTAATCAGGCAATCACAGAATTCTTCCAATTCTGCCTTAACGTTGTGATTGTTAACCGCAACGCTGATCTTCTGCTCAACATTTTCCCAAGCATTGCCTTCAAACCGCTTCTTTTCGCCATATACTTCGGACTCGTAAAGAGACATGGTGTTAGAAGTGTTATCTACCACAAAGGTACCCTTGGTTCCATAAAGAACGGTTCTCATAGAATAACTTCTTCTTACGCCGGAGGAAACCATAACCTTACCTACAACACCATTGGGCATCTTCATAACTGCCATTACGGTATCATCGGTTTCCCATGTGGGCTGGAATACGTGGTTTGAATAACCAAATACTTCTTCAGGGTCTCCTGCGAGCCAACGAATCAAGTCGATTGCATGACAACCGCCACCAATAACAATGTGACGTTCCTCAGTCATTCTCCACCCCTTGCTTGCGCTGGGACCATAGTTGTGTGCATACTCGGATTCAATCATAACGAGATCACCGATAACACCGGCATCCAACTGCTCTTTTACCTTCTTGAAAGAGGGAGTATAACGACAAACCTGACCAATCATGAACTTAACGCCGGTTTCTTTCTCTACATCTCTCATAATCTTACAATCTTCATTGTTAAGAGCCATGGGCTTCTCGCAGAATACATGCTTTCCTGCACGCATTGCAGCAACTGCAATCTCACGATGAACCTGATCCGGCAAAGGCAAAGAAACTGCCTCAACATCCTCTCTTGCCAAAACATCCTTATAATCGCTGTAGCAATTTTCCTCAGCAACATTGTAGGTCTCTGCCATCAGTTTTAATCTCTCCGCATCAACATCACAAATAGCAACAATCTCCGCAGTAGGGATTTGTGATAAACCCAACAAATGAGGGCTACCAAATGCACCACAACCAATAACCGCAATCTTTACTTTCTTCATTTGTATCACTCCTTATACATGATAGGCTTTATTTATTTACCGGATAAATTATATATCATTACATCCATTTTTGCAATATCTTTTTTGTGTTTTTTTCAAATAATTTTATTATACTTTTTTAAAGAGATATGTCTTGGAATCAAAGTCGCGAATTTCCAGATGCGGAAGACCAATGTTCATCAACTCTGCACCACTCATGCGAAGGTCATTTTCTTCGTCGTAGTAGATGGCATCGGGATCAAGATTCCGACACTTTACAAAGTTGTAAGGACCATTGGGAACAGCCAGAACATTACTGCAACAAATATAAATCTGACTTCCGTCTTTAGAAAGGAACTGCCAAGCGGCGTAATTACCTTCAAAAGGAGACAGCAGACGATACATATCACCGAACTGAACGATTTCCCGAACCTTCTTATAGTGCTTGATACATTCTGCCATCTTTTCGAACTCTTCATCCTCCATTTTGGTAATGTCAAGTTCAAAACCAAACTGACCCATACTTGCAGTCGTATAACGAGTTTCAAAAGAAGTAGTTCTGTGAATCTGGTGATTGGGAACTGCCGAAACGTGAGAACCCATGGTAACCGCAGGATAAGCGAGGCTGGTACCGTACTGAATCAGGAGTCGATTGATACCATCACTGTTATCGCTTGCCCAAGTTTGGGGCATATAGTAAAGCATACCTGCATCGAAACGACCGCCACCGCCGGAACAACTCTCAAAAAGAACGTCATCAAACTCAGTGGTCAAAGCATCCATAATCTTATAAAGACCCAGCATATAACGGTGTGCCGTTTCTCTCTGGCGATCTGCCGGAAGGGCAGGAGAACCAATATCGGTCATGTTACGGTTCATATCCCATTTTACATAGGAAATCTTAGCGCCACGAATAATCTTGCCGATTACATCAATCAAGTAATCACAAACCTCATCATTGGCAAGGTCAAGAAGATACTCAGAACGACCAAGGTGTGTGGTTCTTCCCGGAACCTGAATATGCCAATCAGGATGCTGACGATACAAATCACTGTCAGGAGAAATCGCCTCCGGCTCAAACCAAAGACCGAACTTCATGCCCAAATCTTCAATTTTATCTGCCAATCCATCAATGCCGTTGGGGAGTTTTTCGGTGTTTACCCACCAGTCACCCATAGCACACTCATCGTTATTTCTCTTGCCGAACCAACCATCATCCAGCACCATCAATTCCACGCCGGCCTTCTTTGCCTTTGTGGCAATTTCCATAATCTTATCTTCGTTAAAATCAAAGTAGGTTGCCTCCCAGTTGTTAATCAGGATAGGACGCACCTTCATTGCCCACTTACTGCGGCAAAGATTCTCACGATATAAGTCGTGATAAATTCTGGACATAGCACCGATACCCTCGCCACTATATACCAAAACAGCCTCAGGGCTCTGGAAAGTTTCTCCCGCATCCAACTTCCAGTTAAAGTCAAAATCATTGATACCGATTCCCATACGAGTCATGCCATACTGATCCACATATACATCTGCTGTGAAGTTACCACTGTAGAGCAGGTTCATACTATAAACCTCGCCCACATCCTCTGTGGCATATTTCGATGCTACCGCAATAAAGGGGTTACGCATATGACTGGATGCACCACGCTTACTGTCCACACGATATTCTCCAAAGGACAGAGGAGAACGATTGATATAACGTTCTCTTTGGGTTGCGCCACAAAGGCTGATAACATCAAATTCCTTGCCAAAGATATCTACATTGGCACTCATGATTCTCTTGATATCCGCTTTTACATCACCGGTGTTTACAATCTTCACCGAACGAGTAATTGCATCCTTTTCTTCAAAGACGGTATAAAGGAGATGAAGTTCCAACTTGGTCTTTTCATCAAAGAGGACAAGTTCCAAGGTTTCGATTTCATCATCCCGCCGGAAGGTATGAGGAAGACCCTCTAACGCAGGTTTACCCTTGGTAATGCTATGAGATACATAACGAAAAGCCGTAATAGTGGTACCATCTGCATACTGAGCATGAAACGCAGGTGAACGAAGATCGGTATTACCATAGACGGGATACTCCTGAGGAATATTATCAAGGCAAAGTTGATCATTCTCCGCGGTATAATGAGAGAAGTTTCTTCTCCGATGAGGAACTGCCTGCTCAACAGAGGAAACATCGTTAAGACGCTTACCCCAATGGATATGCACCAGGTGTTCCTCTAAAAAACCGAGGATATAACTTGTCTTTTTTGTGTGAAGATAAAAGACCTTCTTTTTTTCATCAAATAAAATTGCCATAAGCGCACCTACTTTACGTAATTAGTGATATATTGCGGAAAATATTTTCCACACTATCCCATTTTGCTCATTGTAGCACGAACACCTGTCTCCGTCAAGAAATTTGTTGATTTGTTATAAAATTGTAATTCGTACAGACACATCACACACACTCTCTGCTGTACGATAAAAAAGAAAAAAGAAATCAAACTTTTTTCAAAA
>JAZRCD010000039.1:0-5509 GCA_045635425.1 Ructibacterium sp.
AAAGGTGTTCCGGGATCTTACAGGAATGTCTGTTGGAATAGGCGGTGGAGTGGAAATGAAGAAGATTCCGGTGGCGATGCAATATGATAATGCTTCGATCAATTAAATCATCAATTTGTTGATCGTAATATCATAAAAAGATACGTTATGCTACTTTTTGAGAGAAATTCTTTGTTTCGCTCAATGGATACCATAATTCGTTGATCGAAATGAAAAAGTCGGATAAGGCGGCGTTGGAGAAAGAGAATTTCAACACCGAAAAGATTCGCTTGGGAGAGGAACTCTCTCAGCAGATTGCCTTTCTGGGCTACTTAAAAGAAATGGCAGAGATGTATGGATATGACATCAGTGCTCCGGCTAAAAATGCCCAAGAAGCAATCCAGTGGACCTACTTTGCATACCTTGGTGCCATCAAGGAGCAAAATGGTGCGGCTATGTCTTTGGGCAGAGTGGCAACATTCTTTGATATTTATATTGAAAGAGATATGGAAAAGGGTGTTCTCACCGAAGAAGGCGCCCAGGAGTTGGTGGATGATTTTGTTATCAAACTCCGCCTTGCACGGCATCTGAGAACGCCTGAATACAATGAACTCTTTGGCGGAGACCCCATGTGGATTACCGAGAGTGTCGGCGGTATGGGCGAAGATGGAAGAACTTTGGTTTCCAAGTCCAGTTTCCGTATACTGAACACCTTGTATACCTTAGGGCCTTCTCCGGAACCCAACCTGACCATTCTTTGGGCAAACGGCTTGCCGGAAGGTTTTAAGAAGTTCTGCGCCAAAGTTTCGAAGGATACCGATTCCATTCAGTATGAGAATGATGATCTGATGCGGAGAGACTACGGGGATGATTATGCCATTGCATGTTGTGTCTCTGCTATGAAAATCGGCAAGCAAATGCAGTTCTTCGGTGCACGTTGTAACCTTGCAAAGCTTCTGCTGATTGCTATCAATGGCGGATATGATACCACATCGGGCATCCATATCGGTCCTCAAATGGCGGTTCTGGATGATTTGTCCTACGATAAAGTAATGGAACGATATGATATCTATATCAAGTGGCTTTCCAATCTTTATGTGAATACCATGAATGTAATTCACTACATGCATGATAAGTATGCCTATGAAAAGACACAAATGGCACTTCACGATACCGATGTACATCGGTTTATGGCATTTGGTGTGGCAGGCCTTTCGGTGGTGGCAGATTCCTTAAGTGCTATCCGCTATGCAAAGGTTTCTCCCGTGAAGGATGAAGATGGATTTATTGTGGAGTTCCAAACCGAGGGCGATTTCCCCAAATTCGGTAACGATGACGACAGAGTAGACCTGATGGCAAAGGATATGACCCACAAGTTTATCACAGAACTGAGACAGACGCCTACCTATCGTCATGCAGAACATACCTTGTCGGTTTTGACCATCACCTCCAATGTAATGTATGGTAAGAATACCGGCGCAACCCCTGATGGCAGAAAGGCAGGCGAGCCTTTCGCGCCCGGTGCCAACCCCATGCATAATCGTGAAGAGAATGGCGCTTTGGCATCTCTTAATTCGGTAGCAAAACTCAGTTATGAGGATTGTCGAGACGGAATCTCCAATACCTTCTCTATTGCGCCGGATGCATTGGGAAGAACGGAAGAAGAACAGGTGAACAATCTGGTTGCCATTCTTGACGGATACTTCAAGAAGGATGCCCATCATATCAATATCAATGTGCTGAATCGGGAAACCCTTATGGAGGCTTACGAGAATCCGGATGCTTACCCCAACTTGACCATCCGTGTTTCCGGTTACGCGGTGAACTTCCACAAGTTATCCAAGGAACAACAGCGTGAAGTAATCAGCCGAACCTTCCACGAGGTGCTGTAAATGAAAGGCTATATAAACTCCATCCAATCGTTGGGAACGGTAGATGGACCGGGAATTCGATATGTGGTTTTTCTGCAAGGTTGTCCTTTAAGATGCGGATGTTGTCACAATCCGGATACATGGGAAGTGAATGTGGGACAATGTTGGGATGCTGCTGAGGTGGTGGAGAAAGCGGAGCGGTTTCGGGAGTATTTCGGTGCCGAAGGCGGAATAACCATCTCCGGCGGAGAACCTCTGTTGCAAGCGAATTTTGTGAAAGAGGTATTTCGTCTTTGTAAAGAGCAGGGCATCCATACTTGTCTTGATACATCGGGGTGTATCCGGAATGATGAGATAGCATCACTTCTTAGATATACCGATAGAGTTTTGCTGGATATCAAATACACAAACGAAGAAGATTATCAAGCCTATGTGGGTTGCTCCTTGGAAGAACCGATGAGGTTTTTGGGAACTTTGAATCAAAAAGGAATTCCCACCACTCTTCGGCAGGTAGTGATTCCGAATCTCAATGACACAGAAGAGAATCTTTCAAAACTTGCGGATATCATGAAAAATCATCCCTGTATTGATCAGGTTGAGTTGTTACCCTTTCGGAAGATTTGCAAGGTGAAGTATGATAAAATGCAACTTCCCTTTCGGTTTGAGAATTATCCCGAACCCACCAAGGAAGTGTGTCGAAAACTGGAACTGCGTTTCGATGAATTATTGAAAAAATAAAAACCCGCCTTGGCGGGTTTTTTGCTTGCCAGAATAATATTTCTGTGATACAATGGCGACAATAAGATGAGAAAATATAGCGAGAGGTGAAGAACCATGAGAGATTTTTTGTATTATGCACCAACCAAGGTGTTTTTTGGTAGAGATAAGCATAAAGAAATCGGTAAAATTATCAAGGAGTACGGATACGACAATATTATGCTTCAGTACGGAAAGGGAAGCATCAAAGAATCCGGCTTATATGATGCGGTGATGACATCTCTTGGTGAAAATGGCATCAATGTGGTTGAAATGGGTGGTGTAGAACCCAACCCGAAGATTGGATTTGTCCGTGAAGCGGTTAAGGTTGCCAAGGAAAGCGGAGTACAAATGATTCTGGCAGTAGGTGGTGGAAGTGTTCTGGATTCTTCCAAATTTACCGCGGCCGGAGCCTGCAACGATTGTGATCCATGGGACTTTGCTACAGGAAAGGCCAAAGCGGAAAAAGCCTTGCCGGTGGGATGTATTCTTACCATTTCTGCGGCCGGAAGTGAAATGAGTGCTTCGGCGGTAATTTCCAACCCCGAACTGAATATGAAACGCGGATTCGGCAGTGAGTGTAATCGGTGCCTGTTTGCAGTAATGAACCCTGAGTTAACCTATTCGGTATCTAGGTATCAGACGGCGTGTGGTGTGGTGGATATTATGGCACATACCATGGAACGATACTTCTATCCCTGCGAGCCCACCGACCTTACCGATCGGATTGCCGAGGGCGTTTTGAAGGCAACCATTCAAGCCGGAAGAACCCTGATGGAAAATCCTTCAGATTATGATGCGCGCGCCAATATGATGTGGGCATCCAGCGTATCCCATAACGGACTTACCGCTTGCGGTCGGGAAAACGCTTTGGCGGTTCATCAACTGGAGCATGCGCTCAGTGGTGAGTATGACCGCATTGCCCACGGAGCGGGACTTGCTATGCTGTTTCCTGCTTGGGCAAAGTATATTTACAAGCATAACATTCCTCGGTTTGCTCAGTTTGCCCGTCAGGTGTGGGATTGCCCCGCTGAAGACGACGAGACTGCGGCACTGTGCGGAATCAGAAAGATGGAGGCGTTCTTTGGGGAAATCGGTATGCCCCTTCGTCTTGCGGATTTTGATTTGGATGAAACATGTATTGAAAAATTGGCAGATCTTTGTACTTTTGGAAAGCAGAGAACCGTAAAGAGTTATATCGAGATGGACTACCATGTTATCAAAGAAATCTTTAAACTTTGCCTGTAAAGACCAACAAACGAGTTTGATTATATAAAAGGAAAAAACACGCAGGGTTCCGGAAAGAAATCAGTTGAAATAATAGGGGGATTTTTATCATGGCAAAAATTAAAATTGGTTGGTCGGAAATCAATATTACACCTGAAAAAAAGATAAGTTTACGGCAATCAGATTAAGGCAAGAGCGAACTGTGAGCAGACGTTTCTTGTTCAACTTGCAAACGGAACCGAAGGATATCTGCCTACAGAGAAAGCGGAGAAGCATGGTCATTACAGTGCATTTATTTCAAGTGGTCAAGTTGGACATGAAGGTGGCGACCTATTAGTGAGACAAACGCTTGATAATATAAATGATATGTTTAATTGATAAGTTTTTTATGTGTGAATAAGGTTGTATAAAATAAATGAACGAGAAATATCAAGAGAAATCAAGTGTCCAAAATGCGATGGAGAATTAAAGGTGGAAGTAGGTTGTTTTGATTGATTTTATTCCCGACTTGACATGAGTTATAACAGGACTTTATCTAATTACAAAGGAGAAAAAATGAAATTCAAGACATATTTATTTGATTTTGACGGGACATTAGTTGACTCAATGCCGACTTTTGTTTCTGTGATGTTAAGAATACTTAAAGAAAATAATATTCCTTTTGAGAGTGATATAATAAAAATAATTACTCCATTGGGATATAAAGGCACAGCTAAATACTTTAAAAATCTTGGACTTGATATGCCTGAAGAAGAAATAGTTTCCCTGATGAATACATATGCATTAGAAGAATATAAATATCATATTGATGCTAAAAAGAATGTTATCAGCACATTAAAAAAGTTAAAAGAAAATGGTGCTGATTTAAATGTTTTGACGGCAAGTCCACATTCAATGTTGGATGTTTGTCTTAAAAGATTGGGAATATATGATATGTTTACAAATGTGTGGTCGTGTGATGACTTTAACACCACTAAGGCTGATGTTAATATATACAAAATGGCAGCCGAAAAAACAGGAAAACCTATTGAAGAAATACTGTTTCTTGATGATAATTATGATGCAGATAAAACAGCAAAATTGTCAGGAATAAAAGTGTGCGGGGTTTATGACATATCATCTGAAGATTATATAAACGATATAAAAAACATTGCAGATTATTATATTTTTGATTTTTCAGAAATACTTGAACTCAAAAAATAAATCAAGAAACATACGGGAACGATTCGAAACCACTAAAAAATGGACTTTTTCAGTGGCTTCGGACGGTTTTCTTGTCGTCAATATGAACTTCTTCTTATAATTGTTTGCATCTAAACCTTATGTCTCGCAATATGGAGAATGTCGAATACTGTCGAAATACAAAAATAAAGGTAGGATACGATGAATAACACAATAGAAAAATTTTTAAAAGAAAGATTTGTTGCGGATGTAGGGTTTGCGCTTTGCGAAGATTCGCCGTTTGAGGGTCTTTGTAATGCAGTGTCGATGGTTTTTAAAATGTCGGACGCTGTTATTGACCAGATAGATACCTCGCCCACGCATACATATTTTCAGCATTACAGGACAATGAACGCGTATATTGATTCTGTGGCACTTCAGCTTGTGATGATGCTTGAAAGGGAAGGGTACCGTGCGGCACAGGTGCCTGCAAGTCAGTCGGTGGACGAATATTC
>JAZRCD010000040.1:0-2240 GCA_045635425.1 Ructibacterium sp.
CAGGCAATCTTTGTCCGAATCGTCGACGAGGAATGACAGTTACGTACACAAGTACGCGCCTGCCATTCCTCATCTCCTATCGAACAAATCTCGCCTAATTTTCTGCGCACTCACGAGTGCAAAAGGCGGCTCGGTAACCGCAGAAAATCTTTTTCGCAAGCCACGTTCGGCGATGGGTGGAGCGTCACGCTCCTCTGCGCGCTCACGAGTGGAAAAGGCGGCCCGGCACCGGGGTAGGCAAAAAGCACTTGTGATTTTCAAAATATGTGGCAGATATCATTGACGTAAGTTGTATTTTGCGATATAATAACATAGTTATTGTTAAGAAATGGGAGGAGAACGTAATGAAAAAAATATTATCTCTTGTTTTGGCTATTGGGATATTAGTCCAAGGAGTTGGTACATATGCAGCAATGATGTATGCCTTGGATGGTCGGACTTTATGGGTGAATGATAACGAGATCGAAGCATACCGTCAGGTTAACTGGTATTACGGCAAGCCGGTCACCATGTATTCTCTTGATGGAAGAACCTTGACAGTTGGTGAGAACGATGTGGAGATGTACAGACAGGTAGGGTGGTATTACGGCAAGCCGGTCACCATGTATTCTCTTGATGGAAGAACCCTGACAATTGGTGAGAACGATATTGAGATGTACAGAAAGGTAGGATGGTACCTCACCAGGCCTGACACGAAGGCTAAAGTGGTAGGTCATTGGTTTAATGAAAACACGGATCCTTACATGGAGCATTTTTCGGAACATGTTTATTTTTATGATGACGGAACATATCTTGATTCAACATGGCGTGAAAAGCGCGTTGGGACTTATACAATGAATGGGGATACAGTCACAGTTAAATACGATTTTTATTTTAATTATGCAGGAAGTACAGAATATTATTATGAATGGTCAGGAACAAAATATTTTAAATTGATTAACGGACGTTTAGTGTTGCAGAAAGATGTTTTGGCTTCAGGATCTGTGTACTATGATAAAAAAACATATGTGTTTATGGGTGCGCCGGATGTGGCGGTAGGTGAATTCTGTCGGAACATTTATTAACAATTTGTCAAGCGTCACGCTCCTATCAAACAAAAAAAGGTCGGCAATTGCCGACCTTTTTTTGTTATTCCATATCAACTTACATTCCAAATACAAAACGCATCAACAAAAGTAGAATTGCCAAAATACCGAAGTTGTAGGCGCTAAACTGCTTCAGGTAGGAACCAATCTTTTGGGGTTCTGCCTGAGCATATTCCCGAAAGGTAATCAAACTTGCCAGGGAGGCAATCAAGGTTCCGGCACCGCCGATGTTCACAGCGACCAGAAGTTCCCGATAATTCTCAGTAAAGTGGGAAAGCAGAATGGCGCTTGGCACATTGCTGATAAACTGGCAGGAAATGGTGCCAAAGAGCAGGGTGTTCTTCTCAATCAATCCTCCTACAAATGTACTGACAGCAGGGATTCGGGACACGTTCCCCGAAAAGACAAAGAAGAAGCAAAAGGTCAACAGCAAGGGGTAATCTACCCGCCGAAGTGCGTGCCTATCCACAAAAAGGAGCACCAAAGGTATCACAATCAACCCGATCCAGTAGGGAATGATGCGAAAGACAATCACAATGGAGAGAACAAAGAGGACCAAGTAAAGCACGGTCTTCTTTTTGTTTAGTGGGATATTACATTCCTGCATAATGGTCAGTTTGTCGTTCTTGATAAAAAGACAACAAAGGGTAATCAAGATAATGGAAACCAAAAAGGGCAGGAACATAATCCTCATAAACTCCCATGTGGGGATGTTATAGTAGGAGTACATAAAAAGATTCTGAGGATTCCCGAAGGGAGTCACCATACCGCCAAGGTTAGCGGCAATGTTCTGCATAATAAAGGTAAATGCCAAATACTTTTGGTTGTTGGTGGAGGTAATCACATAGTACCCAAGGGGTAGAAATGTGATCAGCGCCATATCATTGGCAATGAGCATAGACCCCAAAAAGGTAATGTACACCAATGCAATAATTGCCGAACGAGTGGTGGTAAACACCGAAATAATCTTTGCGGAAATAATCCGGAAAAAGTAGATGTTTTTAAGAGCACAAACCACCGCCAAAGTACAAAAAAGACAGGTCAAGGTCTTAAAATCAAAATATTGAAGATAACTTCCGTCCGGCGGAATAAAGATGCAGGAGATGAGGGCGGCCAAAGCCGCAATCAGCATCACCGGATTTTTTTTGAGAAATG
>JAZRCD010000041.1:0-4664 GCA_045635425.1 Ructibacterium sp.
ATGGCTTATGCTGTTCCGCCATTGTTTTTATCATAGTACAAGGAAAAGGCGTGGATGAAAATAGAAAATAAGAAAAAAATAATAAAAAAATAAGAAAGAAATAATAAAAAACTATTGACAAAATTAACTCAGTATTATATAATGCCCTTGTATTAAGAAAAAACGGAGGTATTGATTATGGATTCATTACTGGAAAAAGTCTACAGTATTCAGCCGGAGGAGTTGGCAGAATACAGAGAACATCTTATGGTGGGAGGCGGTAGCCTCGGTGGCCCTTGCCTTGTGAACGGTAAGGGTATTCGTGTTACCGATATCGATGGTAAGGAGTATATTGACTGTACTTCTCAGAGTTGGGCACTTTATTTAGGCCACGGAAATGAAGAAATCAGAGCAACTGTTCATGAGCATATGGGAACTGCGGCTCACATTCATCAGGGATTTGATACCCTGCCTCGTTTTGCTTTGGCGAAAAAACTTGCAGAGATTGCTCCCAAGAACTTAAATCGTGTATCTTTTACGGTAGGTGGTGGTCCTGCCATCGAAGCGGCAATGAAGATTGCCCTCAAGAACAGACCGGGTGCTCGGAAGTTTTTAACCCTGAAGGATGCCTACCACGGAACAACCTTTTCAACCGCAGGTGCTTCCTGGATTTCCACCAAGGCGGCAGGCGACTATACCGGATATCAGAATTTCTCTCGTTGTTTGAACGACGTATTTACCCGGATTCCCAATCCCTATCTGTATCAGTGGGATATGACAGACAATCCCGAGGATTGTATTGACTACTGTTTGAGAGTTGCAAGAGAAACCCTGACCGATGGTGTTTGCGGACCCGTTGCAGGTATTATTGTAGAACCCATTCAGGCAAGCGGTGGTCAGATTCCCCTTCCCAAGCGCTACTTGCAGGGGCTGCGTGACCTCTGTGACGAAATGGGATGTCTCCTGATTTTTGATGAGATTCAGACCTACTGCAGAATTGGTAGTTTCTTTGCGGCAAACTACTACGATGTTGAACCCGATATTATTTGTCTGGGTAAGGCTCTTGGTGCCGGATTCCCCATTGCGGCGGTAATCATTCACGACCGCCTGAAGGGATTTGACCCCAATGGTGAGGAGTTACATACCTTTGCCAACAACTCTGTTTCCCAGATTGCGGCACTGAAGCAGATTGAAATTATCGAAAGAGATAACCTTCTGGAAAACACCAATGTGGTTGGTAAGCACATTGCGGACAGATTGGCAGAAATGCAGAAGGAAATTCCTCAAATTGGCGATATCCGTCAGGTTGGTCTCCATATCGGTATCGAGATGGTAGAAGATCCTGCCACCAAGGAACCCATCAAGAATGCAGGCGAACTTAAGAAGCGTGCTATGGAGAACGGAATGATTCTTGGTACCGGCGGATTCCGGAAGAATATTCTCAAGATTAAGCCCCCGATGATCACAACACTGGCAGAAGCGGATGAAATTTGTGATATCTTCTATAAGACCCTGAAAGAAGTCCTGTAAATTAAAGGAGGATAAATTGATATGTTCGAAATATCATTAAAGGGAAAAACTGCTTTAGTAACCGGCGGTGCCCGTGGCATCGGTGCTGAAATCTGTAAGCAGATGGCAAAGGCGGGAGCTCGTATTATTGTAAATTACTACGATTGCGATGCAGACCGGGAGGCACTTGGGACCTTGGTTCCAATGCTGGAGAAGAATGGTGTTGAGGTTCTGACCTGCATGGCAGACGTGGCAAATGAGGACGATGTCAATGCCATGATGAAAGAGGCAGAGAAATTCGGCGGGGTGGATGTATTGATACACAATGCAGGGATTACTCCCGTTGCCAAAATTGAGGAAATGAGCACCGAAGTATGGCGCAGAGCCATGGGTGTTATTCTGGACGGAGCCTTTTTCCTTACCCGTGCCGCACTTCCTCATATGCTGGAACAAGGGAAGGGCAGCTTTATTATGGTAACAACCAACTGCACCGTCAACGGCGGTGGCGGAAGTGCCGCCTATCCTGCCGCAAAGTGTGGTGTAGAGGGCTTGGTAAAGCAGCTTGCCTATGAATATGCCGGCAAGGGAATCCGGGCAAATGTGATTCGTCCTGCGGTGATTGATACGGATTTGCTGAGAGAACGGTATCCCTCCGATGAGGAAATTGCGGAATATGGCAAAAGACTTCCCGTGGGTCATGTTGGCACAGCGGAGGATATTGCAAATATAGCAGTCTTTCTGGCATCGGATATGTCCGAATATATCTGCGGCGAAAGTATTCTTGTGGATGGTGGAAGAACCTACTACAAAAAATAATGAAAACAGCAAAAAAGAGGTGTAAAAGTAAATTTTTACATCCTCTTTGCTTGTATAAGAAAACTACCATCACGTTCTCGATTTACTTTTACCCCAAACTGTTGTTCCCGGACACGAGATAAAAGAGAATGGAATAGAGGTAAAAACAAATAGAAAGTCCACCTACCCTTCAAAGTAATACGTGTTGAAAAAATTGAAATCAGAAAGGGATTTTGCATGGAAATATTTTATCTTACGCTAAAACAAATGTTGATGATGTTCAGTCTGATTTTGGTGGGCTTTTTATTAAGAAAAACAAGCAAAAGAGTGTTATCCATTTTAAAAATAAAGATTGTAAAAAATGTATGATATAATAATATTGTGTATCATGATAAAGATTAAGGGGTGCAGTTTGTCTAAAACCTTTATAGAAGCTTCTGTACGAAAAAATTTACGAAAAATGACCTCTTGCTTAATCGGCAAGAGGTCATTCATTTATGAAAGTTTGATTTTACCTTCAAGGTTTGCAAAGCTCTCTTTCTTTTTAACCGCAAAGCATTTTGTGGAAGAGTCAGACCGAATTATCTTCTGGATGCGGTGCCAGAAAGGTGATGGTGTTATTACAGTGCCAATCAGCAAGACGCTAACCTGGGAGTACATAAAAGACAGTGACCTTGCTTACTGCGATTTAAAAGAGCTCGCAGAGACATTTGAAAAAATAACAGGCAAGAAGCCCTGTGCAACAGTGGTAACAGAACAACATATGGCGTCGGACAAAGACATCGGCAATTATGTCGTATTACAAGATCTCATTGTAGTAGGATACCCCCTTGGAAAAGGAAGTACCTGGCATAAATATCCGCTGTTTAAAAAGGGGTATACTTCGTCATATCCCAAGGATGCATTGGAGGATGGAGCGGGATATATTGACGTTTGTGCTATAGGAGGATTTTCCGGCGCTCCTATTTTCATTGATGGCGAAGAATTGAAATTCCTTGGGGTATTGACATCCGGGTTAAGCGAGCAAGATGAGAAATTTACTCCAATCAGCATGTATGCACCGGCTGTTAAGTTATTAGAATTAGAAAATCGGCAGGGAGATTGATGCCATTTAGATATAAAAATATGTGGGACGATGAAACAACAAAGTAGCATGAGAGTTTATTACTCCCATGCTACTTTGTTAATAATATGCGCATTTAAACTAGTTCATATATTCCAAATAATCTTTGTTTGCTTCAAACATCTCATTTACCATATTTTCAATTTCTTCCATGCTGAGCATAGCGGATGTAAGGGGATCAAAAAGGATTGCCTGGAAGATTTTTCTCTTGTCGCCATCAATACAGCCCTGAACGGCAAGTTCTTCAATTTGGGCACTGGTGTTTACAAGTAGGGCAATCTGTGGGGGCAGAGCGCCAACTGCTACAGCCTCAAATCCTTTCTTGGATGCGTAGACAGGAACCTCTACACAACACCCTTCGGGGAGATTGTCAATCAATCCATAATTACGAACATTTCCGTTGAAGTTAAAGATGGTGCCATCACCACAATATGCGTTTATGATTCCTGCAGCGTATTCATCACCGGGCGTAAGGTCTACATTGGGGTCATCAAGCCATTTGATGATTTCATCTTTCCAGGTATCTTCTCTTGCGAGATAATCGTTCAGGGTAAAGGCGTGAAGACCGGGATTGAAGTTTGTGCCGTGGGTACAATACTTTTCAAGCAAATCCGGGCGCTTGCGGAACCATGCATTGTATTCTGAATTGTGACCGGAGGACTCGGTAACATAGTAATCCAGATTGCGGAACATTTCGTTACGAACCGGTTCCTGAAGCCAGATATCGTCTCTCTTGATGGCTTCTTTGAGCTGAGGATAAACATCTTCGCCGTCTACCCGAAAATCCAAGTAAAAGGCTTGGTGATTGATACCTGCACAGGTATAGGTTACTTCTTTGTCTTCTGCACCAATCCAACTTGCAAGAATGGTTGCTGTCTTTTGCACACTGTGGCAAAGTCCGGTAATCTTTAGATTGGTCTTTTCCTGAAGGAAACGGCAGAGCATTGCCATGGGATTTGTATAGTTCAGAACAATGGCATCCGGTGCATATTGTTCAATGTCACGACAGATATCAAGCATGACAGGAGCAGTTCTCAGGAAACGAAAGATGCCGGAAGGTCCTCTGGTATCACCAACGTTAATATCCACACCATATTTATAGGGGATTTCAATGTCGGTTCTGAAAACCTGAGGTCCGCCTGCAAGAATAGTGATCAAAACAGCGTTGGTGTCACGAAGAGCCTCAATGCGATCGGTGGTTGCAGTGATTTTTACATTGCATTTTGTAGCATCTACAAGTTTATGGGCGGCTCTTTCC
>JAZRCD010000042.1:0-2984 GCA_045635425.1 Ructibacterium sp.
TTTCCATTAAAATCTTCTTATCCACGATCAAAGCTGGGGTCTCGATATGATTGATATTCATTTCATTTTCTCCTTTTTTATTGCAGTTCCCGCTTTACCACCACGAAGATTCGCTCCGAATCATCACGGGCTGGTTCAAAAGATAGGTTGTCAAAGATGCCGAGGCAGGTCAGGTTACAGTTTTCGATTGCTTTCTTTACTTCCTCCACCGAGTAGGCGCGTTCTTCCTGATACTCGTCCTGACGGGTATAGGTATCATCCTCATTCTTTAAGAAGAAGTTCAAATCAAAGTAGCAGATTTTCTCTGCCTCGTCGTATTCGTTACTCCAGATACAATAGGCATCCTCGGTGTCATAGGCAAAAGTTTTGCCGTCCAGCACCTTGCGGAATTTGTATTCGGTGTTTAAATCAAAAATCAGGATACCACCCGGATCAAGGTAGTAATGGAGCAGGTTTAACATAGACTCCAGTTGTCCGTCCTCGATCAGGTAGTTCACCCCGTCCAAGGCACAGACCATAGCACCCACGGTACCGTAGAGTTCGAACTCGGTCATATCCTGCTGGAGATAGAGAATCTCTTTTCCCTTATCTCTTGCCTTTTCCATGGCAATCTCCAACATCTCTCCTGAGGCGTCCAATCCAATCATATCGTAGCCACGTTCCGCCAGTTCCATAGTGATGTTTCCGGTTCCGCAACCTAAGTCGAGAACCAGTTCGGGATTGATGCCGAATTTTTGAAACAATTGCTGATAGTAGTCTGCAAATGCTTTGTAGTCGATTTCCTGCATTTGGTCGTAGACCCGGGATAGGATATGATACATAGAGGATACCTCCTTTGTGGGTGAAGATAAAATTGGGTTTTGTAGGGGACGTTCACGAACGTCCCGCAAACATTTGCGAAAAGATTTACACGGGAGGAGCAAGCCCCTCCCCTACAATATTTATTTTAGTGCGCAGAAATTTGGATGAAACTTGCCTTTTGCACTCGTGAGTGCGCAGAAATTTGGATGAAATTTGGCTGGCACAAGATGGGGAATGGCAGAACAATACTTTGTGTATGTGATTGTCACCCCTCATCGCATTGTTCGCAAACCGAGTGCGCAGAAAATTGGATGAGATTGTCTTGGGTCGAGGTTTGGCAAGGCAGAGTAATACTTTGTGTATACGATTGTCTTGCCAAGCCGATGGCACGAGGCAAGGTCGCCAATTTTCAAGCACCACTGTTATAATTTCTCAATGGGGGCATATGCAGCCAACAACTTCTTCTCCCCTTCGGGGAACTGAATCCGCAGGAGCATATCTGCGCCCATACTTTGAGCACCGACTACGGTACCGATACCGAACTTTCGATGCTTTACCTTGTCGCCTACTGCATAGGCAAGGTTGCTTGCGGTGGCTTTGGGTTCTTCCTTCTTGTCAAGATATCCGCTCTTGCCAAAGCCTGCGGCAGGGGTAATCCGGAAATCCACCACCTCGGGGGTTTTCAACCGTTCTTCCTTCCGCTCCAGTAAATCAGAGGGAATCTCGTCCAAAAATCTGGAGGGCGGATTATACTTGGTGGCACCGAACAGGGTTCGGCTCTGGGCACGGGACAAGAACAACCGTTCCTTGGCACGAGTGATTCCCACATAGCAAAGACGACGTTCCTCCTCGATTTCCTCTGCATCCCCAAAGGAACGCATGCCGGGGAACACCCCCTCTTCCATACCCATCAAGAATACATGAGGAAATTCCAAACCTTTGGCACTGTGCAAGGTCATCAGGGTTACGGTCTCCTGTGCCTCGTCATAGTTATCAATATCCGAAATCAGGGAGATATCCTCAAGCAACTGCTCCAAAGTCAAGGCGGCATCCTTTCGCACCGACTCCTGTACCATGGAGATAAATTCGTCCAGGTTCTCAAGACGGGTCTGGTTCTCCACCGTCTTTTCCTGTTTCAGGGCGTCAATCATTCCTGTTCGCTCCATTACAAGCTTGGTGAAGAGTTCAAGGCCCATCCCCTCATCCAGTTCTTTTCTCAAATCCTGAATCATTTTGGCAAACCCCATCAACTTCTCGGCGGTTTTGCCTTTGAATTCTTCTAATGTTTCGGCACGCTGACAGACCCCGAACATGGTCAGGCCCTCACCCACCGAAACCGCCTCCACCTTATCTACGGTGGTTGCACCGATACCACGTTTTGGCTCGTTGATGATCCGACGGAGGGCAATGTTGTCTCCGTGGTTCTGAATCAACCGAAGATAGGAGGTCAAGTCCTTAATCTCTTTGCGGTCATAGAATCGCAGGCCACCCACCACTTTATAGGGAATCGCCGAACGAAGCAGGGCATCTTCCACCACACGGGACATGGCGTTCATCCGGTAGAGAACCACCGAGTTGTTAAAACTTCCGCCTAATTCCCGAATGGAATCGGCAATATGGTAAGCCTCGGCGTGCTCGTTGAGAGCGGCATAGAGTTCAATCTTCTCTCCGCTTCCCGATGCGGTCCAAAGGTTCTTGCCTTTTCTGCCGCTGTTATTCTTAATCACCGCATTGGCCGCATCCAGAATGTTCTGGGTAGAGCGGTAATTCTCTTCCAGTTTAATCACGCGACAATGAGAAAATTCCTGCTCAAATCCTAAGATATTTCCAATATCCGCACCACGGAACTTGTAAATACTCTGGTCATCGTCTCCTACCACACAAAGGTTTTGATGCGCCTTTGCAAGAAGGCTGACCAACCGATACTGGGCATGGTTGGTATCCTGATACTCGTCCACCAAAATATAGCGGAACCGATTCTGGTAATATTCTAAAACCTCAGGGCATTCCTCCAACAATCGTACCGTGTTCACAATCAAATCATCAAAGTCCATGGCGTTATTTGCCTTCAACTTCTTTTGATAGAGTTCATATAAATCCGCCACCGAAGAGAGATAGAAATCCCCCTGATTCAACTTGGCGTATTCCACATAGTCAATCAACTTATCCTTGGCGGTACTGAT
>JAZRCD010000043.1:0-8715 GCA_045635425.1 Ructibacterium sp.
GGCTACACTTTGCAGTAATTTCCTCCGCCATGGGTTCAGAAACAGGGAAGGGTTTGATGTTGGGGCCACGGAGAACCTCAACGCTGTCCATTTCGCTTTCTGCCACGGGAGGAACAATCATATTATCATTAATGGTGAAGAGCTCGGGGAGTTTGAACTCGGGCATATCCCCTAAAGTTCTGGGGTCGGTGAGAACACCGGTAAGAGCAGATGCTGCCGCCAACTCGGGAGATACCAGATAAATCTGTCCGTCCTTGGTGCCGGAGCGTCCTTCAAAGTTTCGGTTAAAGGTTCTCAAAGAGATACCCTTGGAGTTGGGAGACTGACCCATACCGATACAAGGTCCGCAAGCACTCTCTAAGATTCTGGCACCTGCATCAATCAGGATTGCCAATGCACCATTCTCTGCCAGCATGTTCAGAACCTGCTTGGAACCGGGTGCGATGGAGAGGGATACATCAGGATGTACCGTCTTTCCCTTTAAGATGTGGGCAACCTTTAACATATCAAGGAGAGAGGAGTTGGTACAAGAACCGATACATACCTGATCGATTTTCATAGGACCGATTTCCTCTACAGATTTTACATTGTCAGGGGAGTGGGGACAAGCGGCAAGGGGAACCAGCTCGCTTAAGTTAATCTCCACAACCTCGTCGTAAACTGCATCAGCGTCTGCGGAAAGAGGAGTGTAATCCTCTTCACGACCCTGTGCTTTTAAGAACTGACGAGTGGTCTCGTCGGAGGGGAAGATGGAGGTAGTCGCACCAAGCTCTGCACCCATGTTAGTAATGGTAGCACGCTCAGGAACTGACAAAGTTGCAACACCTTCGCCACAGTATTCGATAATTTTACCAACGCCGCCCTTAACGGATAAACGGCGGAGCACTTCCAAGATTACGTCTTTTGCCGCAACCCAGGGAGAGAGTTTTCCGGTCAGGTTAACCTTAACGATTTTGGGGCAGGTAATGTAGTAAGTGCCGCCACCCATTGCAACAGCAACGTCCATACCGCCGGCACCAATGGCAATCATACCAATACCACCGCCGGTGGGGGTATGGCTGTCAGAACCGATTAAGGTTTTGCCGGGAATACCAAACCGTTCCAGATGTACCTGATGGCAGATGCCGTTACCGGGTCTGGAGAAGTAAATACCGTGCTTTTTGCAGACGCTTCCGATAAAACGATGGTCGTCGGCGTTTTCAAAACCGCTTTGCAGGGTATTGTGGTCAATGTATGCCACAGAACGCTCGGTCTTAACGCGAGGAACACCCATAGCCTCAAACTCGAGGTATGCCATGGTTCCGGTTGCGTCCTGGGTCAAGGTCTGGTCGATGCGAATGCCGATTTCCTGTCCGGCAACCATCTCGCCGCAGACCAAGTGGTTTTTCAAAATCTTTTGAGCCAATGTCATGCCCATTGTCTTCACCCTTTCTGTTTTCAATCACAACTAATTATTTTATCGCAAAATGCGAGAAATGTCAAGAAAATTGGGGATTTTTTTACCCTAAATTCCAATCAATGGGAGAAAGTCCGTGGGTTTCTAAAAATTCATTGCATTTTTGAAAATGTCCGCATCCGAAAAAGCCGTTATAAGCCGAGAGGGGACTGGGATGCGCACAGGATAAAATCAAGTGATTGGGGTTGGTAATCAATGTTTGTTTTGCTCGGGCGTTGGCACCCCAAAGAAGAAATGCCATAGGAGTTTCCCGCTCATTCAAAAGAGTGATAATTCGGTCGGTCAGAATCTCCCAGCCAAGGTTTTTGTGGCTGTTGGCTTGTCCTGCCCGTACGGTGAGAACCGTGTTCAAAAGCAGCACACCTTGCTTTGCCCATGGAAGAAGATAGCCGGTTTGAGGAATGGGAATTCCTAACTCGGTATTCAATTCCTTGTAGATGTTCTTCAAGGATGGAGGAGGTTCTACCCCCGGTTGTACCGAGAAGCAGAGACCGTGCGCCTGACCCGGGCCATGGTAGGGGTCTTGGCCTAAGATGACCGCCTTTACATCAGGATAGTCGGTGGTGCGGATGGCATTGAAAATATCGTGCATATCCGGATAGATGGTTTGTGTTTTATATTCGTGGGCAAGAATTTGTCGAAGCTTTTGATAGTATTCCTTCTGGAATTCTTCTTTTAAAAGTTCGTCCCAATGATTGTTTAACTGAACCATAGATTTCAACTCCTTTTCCCAGTATTATACACCATGATAAAAGAAAATGGAAGGGGAGGTATAAAACTTTTTTTATCAGTCTATAATAAGTGTAGGAAATGTAAATTTTGGAAAAAGACTTGCAAAAAGGGACAAAGTGGTGTATAATGTTCTTGCATGAGATGATCGGAACCGTCAGGAACACCGCTTGTTGCCTGACAAAAAATGAATAACAAAAAAGGTTCACGGAATTCCACAAGAGGATTCGAAGATGCAGATGAGGTCTGTTGCACGGAAAAAGAACAGAGCCTATCGCAGTCGAATGGTGTGGAAATATCTGTACCTCTTCTTTTGTTGTGTAAAATGATAGGAGGAAAAATTTGAAGAAAGTTAATTCGAAAAACGAAACAAAGCAGAAGATAACAGCAAAAACAAATCAGAAAACGAATCAAAAAGCAAAGACAAAAGCCAATCCGAAAACAAATCAGAAAAAGACCGCAAAGGCGAGTGTGAAGGTGGTCCAGAAAACGATAAGGAGGCAGGAAAAGAAACCCATATTGAAGAAACCTGCAAAGCCCGTTAAGGTGATTCCCTTGGGTGGACTTTTGGAAATCGGAAAGAACCTGACCGTCTTCGAGTACGATGAGGATATTCTGATTGTGGATTGTGGTATGGCGTTCCCTGACGATGATATGTTGGGAGTAGATATTGTTATTCCTGATATCACCTATCTTCACAAGGTGGCAGATAAGATTCGCGGTATCGTATTGACCCATGGGCACGAGGATCATATTGGTGCGCTTCCCTACGTATTGAAGGAATTTAATGTTCCCGTTTATGGAACAAGACTGACTCTTGGAATTTTAGAAATCAAGTTAAAAGAACATGGAATTTTAAAGTCCAGTAAACTGCACACCATCGAGGCAGGGCAAACGGTAACCTTGGGTGAATTCAAGGTGGAATTTATTCACACCAATCACTCTATTGCCGATGCAGTTGCGGTTGCCTTGCATACACCGGCAGGTGTTCTGCTTCATACCGGCGACTTTAAGATTGACCCGACCCCCATTGAGGGTGGAATGATTGATCTTGCCCGAATCGGTGAATTGGGTAATCAGGGAATTCTTGCCCTGTTCTCAGACAGTACCAATGCAGATCGTCCCGGTTATACCATGAGCGAAAGTTCAGTCGGTAAAACCTTTGATTCCCTTTTTGAACGTGGAATCGATAAGCGGATTATTGTTGCGACCTTTGCCTCTAATATACATAGAGTGCAACAGATTATCAACGCCGCTGAAAAGTACGGCAGAAAGGTTGCGGTGTCCGGACGGAGTATGATCAATGTTCTGACGGCAGCCATTGAACTGGGGTATATGAATATCTCAAAAAATACCCTGATTGACATTGATGAAATCGGTCGTTATCCTAAGGAGAAATTAGTGGTAGTTACCACGGGAAGTCAGGGGGAGCCTATGTCTGCCCTGACCCGGATTGCTTTTTCTGTTCATCGGAAAATCAACATTGAACCCACCGATATGGTGATCATCTCAGCAAACCCCATTCCGGGTAATGAAAAAGCAGTTTCCAATGTGGTGAACGAACTTTTAAAGCATGGCGCGGAAGTAATCCATGAAAAGCAGGATAATATCCATGTATCAGGACACGCCTGTCAGCAGGAGTTGAAATTGATTCTCTCCTTGGCAAAGCCGAAGTATTTTATTCCGGTTCACGGAGAATATCGGCATTTGTGCTACCATCGTGATATGGCGCTTCAATGTGGCATGGAATCAAAAAACATCTTCCTGATGGAGAATGGTAAGGTTTTAGAAATCGGCGAGGATTCTGCCAAGATTACGGGAAGCGTACCTGCAGGAAAGGTTCTGGTGGATGGTCTTGGCGTGGGTGATGTTGGTAACATTGTCCTCCGTGACAGAAAACATCTTGCAGAAGATGGTATCATTGTGGTGGTACTTACCATCGATAAGGTAAGCGCACAATGTGTGGCAGGTCCTGATATTATCTCTCGTGGATTTGTCTATGTGAGAGAATCGGAAGATTTGATGGAAGCCATCAAGGATGTTGCTCTGGGTGTGGTAGAGGATTGTACCGGAGGAAACAATATCGACTGGACTACCTTGAAAACACGGCTTCGCAATGACGTGAGCGGATATCTGTTCAGCAAGACCAAGCGTCGTCCTATGATTCTGCCCATTATTATGGAAGTGTAAAGAACTCATAAAGGAGCAAACTTTGTACAGCTTCGGGTTGTACCTGCGGATTCGGTTTGTATCCCATTAATTTAAGAATGAAAAAAAGAGAATGTCTCGGACATTCTCTTTTTTGTGTCAATGTAGTGCTACCATTTGTCAATGTTGGCGTTGACAGAAGGAAGGTTTTCTTATAAAATAAAACTATCTTAAATCAGGAGATGATTTTATGTTGAAGTTTGCAATTGTCGGTTTTGGCGGCTTGGGAAAGGTGCATTTTCGTGATGTGGATGGGGTTACAAAAATCGCAGGAGACATTCAGTTGGTAGCTATTTGTGATGTGGAAGAAAGTGCATTTACCAAGATAACCAGAACGAATCTGGGCGGAAGTGATACTGCCTTGGACCTTTCTGCATATCATTTGTATCAGGATGCAGAAGAAATGTTCAGAAAAGAAGAACTGGATTTTGTGATTACCGCACTTCCCACCTATCTCCATGAAAAGATTGCGGTAATGGCAATGGAAAAGGGTATTCACGTATTCTCCGAAAAGCCTATGGCGATCAATCTGGAACAGGCAGAGAACATGCTGGTGGTTGCAAGAAAACAGAACGTAAAATTAATGATTGGTCAATGCCTTCGTTATATGCCTGCCTATGTTGCCCTGAAAAAGGCCATAGACGGTGGAGAATATGGCAGGGTTTGTCGTGCAGAGTTTACTCGTGTCAGTGCCCGCACCGATTGGAGTTGGCAGAACTGGTTGCAGGATGTGAGCAAGAGCGGTGGAGCGGCATTGGATATGCACGTTCACGATGTGGATTTTATCAGTTGGGCATTTGGAACTCCCAAGTCGGTAACAGCCTTTTCTACTAACTTTGTAACAGAAAATGAATCTATGGTTACTCGTTATGAGTATGAAGATATGTTGGTTACCTCCAAAGTGGATTGGGAATTCCCCAAGGGATTCCCCTTTGCAGGAGAATATACCGTTCGGTTTGAGAAAGCCGCCTTGGTATGGAAAGATAATGTGTTAACCTTGTATGCCGATGACGAGAAGAAAGAGATTGAACTTTCTAATGAGAATTCCTACACCATGGAAGTTGTTGATTTCATTGACTGTATTCGTAAGGATCGGAAGTCGGAAATCAATCCGCCTGAGGCATCCTTGGAAACCTTAAAACTTGCCCTTGCTGAAATGGAATCGGCAAAGACAGGAAAGTCGGTTGTGATGTAAAAAAAAGAAAACCGCCGGATAGCGGTTTTCTTTTTTTCTTACAGTAAATTCTTTCTCAGTTCTTCGTTGGAAACAGGACTTAAGTATGCAGGAGCCACATCAAAAACAGTCTTGCATCCGGAAATGCCTTCCTGATTCATCCGATAAGCCGCTCTGGCATATGCCACCAGAACCGATGCGGTGAATTCGGGATTGGAATCCAAGGTAATCTTATATTCAATAATATGATTATTTTCCAGATTCAATCCGGTCTTTCCGCTACGGATTACCATGCCGCCGTGGGGAAGTCCGCTATGGTCACGCTTCATCTCTTCTTCGGTGATAAAGTGAACAGTGGTGTCGTAATCTGCAAAGTAATTGGGCATGGTTTTGATTTCGTTTTCAATCCGTGCCAAGTCTGCACCGTCCTCTGCTACAACGAAACATTCACGGGTGTGCTTCTGACGGGTGGTCAGGTCGGGGTTTTCGCCATTCCGAACAGCATTTACTGCATCGGGAACGGGAATGGTATACTGCCGAGCATCCTTCACACCCTCAATGCGACGTACCGCATCGGAGTGACCTTGGCTGACGCCTTTTCCCCAGAAGGTGTAGTCCTTTCCGTCAGGCAGAATCGCTCCGGCATAAAGACGATTCAAGGAGAACATACCGGGATCCCAACCAACGGAGATAATACCAATTTTTCCGCCTTCTTTTGCGGTGGCATCTACCTTAGCAAAATGCTCAGGAATCTTTGCGTGAGTGTCAAAACTATCGATGACATTAAAATATTTTGCAAACTCAGGGGTCTGGGTAGGCAGGTCGGTTGCGCTACCGCCACAGAGAATCATTACGTCGATTTGATCCTGCATTCCCATGGCATCATCCAAGGAAAGAACGGGTGCGCCCTCTGTCATAATTTTTAAGGATTCCGGAGGACGACGGGTAAATACTGCCGCCAACTCCATGTCGGGGTTTTGACGGATGGCAGATTCCACACCACGTCCAAGATTTCCATAACCTAAAATTCCAATTCTCATGTGTCTCGACTCCTTTGTCTAAATTTCACGCTATATAGTATAACATGATTTTTTGTTTTCTGCAAGTGTTAATCCGTAAAAAGTGAGGTAGAAAGATAGCGGTCTCCTGTGTCGGGAAGAAGAACTACGATTCGTTTTTCTTTATTTTCAGGGCGTTTGGCAAGCTCAGATGCTGCGTGAAGTGCTGCACCGGAAGAAATGCCTGCTAAGAACCCTTCGGTTTGGGCTAATTTCCTGCTTGCATGGTAAGCGTCTTCGGTTTTAACGGGAATGACTTGATCGTAGATGTTCCGGTCTAAAGTGTCAGGAATAAAGTTGGCACCGATTCCTTGAATTCCGTGGGGGCCTGCAACTCCTCCTGAAAGCAAGGGCGAATCAGCAGGTTCCACCGCTATGATTTGAATGTTGGGATTTTGTTCTTTCAAGTATTTTCCCGTGCCGGATAAGGTTCCGCCTGTGCCGACACAGGCTACGAAAATGTCTACCGTTCCATCCGTATCATTCCAGATTTCGGGGCCCGTTGTTCGGTAATGAGCCATAGGATTTGACGGGTTGATAAATTGTCCCGCAATGATGCTGTTCGGGATTTCCTTTTTTAACTCCTCAGCTTTGTCGATGGCACCCTGCATCCCTTTAGCGCCTTCGGTAAGAACCAATTGAGCGCCATAGGCTTTTAAAAGATTCCGCCGTTCTTCGCTCATGGTGTCGGGCATGGTTAAGATTACCCGATACCCCTTTGCAACCGAAACTGCCGCAAGACCGATTCCGGTGTTGCCGGAGGTGGGCTCGATGATGACAGAACCGGGTTTTAAAAGACCTTTTTGCTCTGCATCTTCAATCATTGCTTTGGCGACTCTGTCCTTTACCGAACCGGCAGGGTTAAAGGCCTCTAATTTGCCTAAAAGGGTAGCAGAAAGGTTTTCTGCTTTGCTGTATTGATTCAGTTGAAGTAAGGGCGTGTTGCCGATCAAGTCTGTAAAACTCTGAGATATATTCATAGAATCGCCTCCATGACGAGAATGTTTTTTCGTAGTATTTGTAAATTTGATTCATTCTATTATAGTATGGTGTAATTTCTTTGTCAAGGATGGAGGAAGATTCCATTGACAGAATGGGGGAGTCGTTGTATACTGAAAAAAAGGGGGTGGAGCAATGAACTTGACAAAAGAGATGGTTGAAAGGTTGATTCAAACAGGAGATACATCGGATGAGGTGCTTCTGGCGTTGCTCCAAACCGATGAGTATGACCGACAATTGAAGATAGCGGCGGATCGGATTCGTCGGGAGCAATATGGGGAAGATGTTTATATCCGTGGCCTGATTGAGTTTACCAACTACTGTAAGAATAATTGTTATTATTGTGGCATTCGACATGGTAACAAGAACGTAAATCGGTATCGATTGAGCAAGGATGAAATTCTTTCTTGTTGTCATGAGGGGTATCTGTTGGGATTCCGTACCTTTGTTCTGCAGGGGGGAGAAGACCCTTACTATACGGATGAAATCCTTTGTGATATTGTGGCGTCTATTCGTCAAGAGTTTCCTGATTGCGCCATAACCTTGTCGGCAGGGGAGAGAAGTCGGGAGAGTTACCAAGCTTTATATGATGCAGGTGCCAATCGCTATCTTCTGCGACACGAGACGGCGGATGCAGAACATTACGGAAAACTTCATCCTCGGGAAATGTCCCTTGAAAAGCGAAAAGAATGTCTGTTTGCCCTGAAGGAGATTGGGTATCAGGTAGGTTCCGGATTTATGGTAGGAAGTCCCTATCAGTCCGTAGAAACCATTTTGAAGGATATTCGGTTCTTGCAGGATTTAAGACCGGACATGATAGGAATCGGCCCCTATCTTACCCATCCGGATACGCCTTTTCGGGAGTTTCCCAATGGTTCTTTTGAACTAACATTGCGGTTGATATCCGTGTTGCGGATTTTGTTTCCTTGGGCGCTGATTCCTTCAACTACGGCACTGGGAACCATTCGTCCTGACGGTCGGGAACAAGGCCTTCAGGCAGGCGCCAACGTGGTGATGCCCAACCTATCTCCTGTGGGGGTGCGGAAATTGTATACCCTTTACGAAAATAAAATCCATACTGATGCCGAGGC
>JAZRCD010000044.1:0-2379 GCA_045635425.1 Ructibacterium sp.
TTTGTGTTTTAGTTCTGTTTGCACATGAATCATAGTTGTTTTAAGAAAAAGGTATATAAGGATGAAAAAACGGCATAAACAAAGGGATGCGAGCGGTGATTGTTCTCTTATAGAGAGAGCAATCGATTTAAAAAACTCTGAACAAATATGTCTTTCTTTGGTATTATGCTTCATGTGACGGTATAAATATGTATTTTTGTATGGTGGATAGAGAAATCCATATAAAATAATAATGTATAAAACGCTATAATCATGAAACAAGACAACGATGCACAACAGGGAGGAATGTTGCAAATAGAGATAAGTCCGGACGTGGCACAGGGTGTGTATGCTAATTTGGCAATGATTGCGCATTCACCCTCAGAGTTTATTTTAGATTTCGCTTGTGTTTTGCCAGGACTACCAAAAGCACCTGTCAAATCAAGAGTCGTGATAGCCCCCGAACATGCCAAACGTCTTCTTTTTGCATTGCAGGAGAATGTGGCAAAATACGAGCAGATGTTCGGCCCGATAGATTTACATACCGGTGAATCAAGGACTATTTCACCGTTCAGAATGCCACAAGGTGATGCATAAGAGATTCTGCATGAAAGTAAATAGGTTAGGGAATGATAGTTCAGTCATTCCCTTTATTTTTTCTTGCTTTTGACAAAATGTAAGTTCTTTTTGACAAAATGCTTAAAATATAGTATTTTGTAATAAAAAATTACCCCCCCCTATGAAAAACTTACAAAACGTAAGATGTTTTTAGTTAAATTTTAAAAATTGTTTTTATCTTGTTCTTGTATGTATTAACTTTGCAATCCCTTTCTTTTTGTTATAATGATAGGGAGAACTAAACTTTAACTTTAACTTATGACATTGAAAAAAATATGCTTTTTATTGGCGCTGTATAGTTTTGTCGTATCCACAAGCGCCCAGACATCTTTCAAGGATTTGGTAGAGATGGCGCAAGGATTGGCGCACGAATCTTCTAATATGAAATATCCGACTGTGAACACGAGAAAGAGGACGATATCTGTGGCTGATAACTCCATTCCGCATGAAATGACTTTTGTGGAGCGTGTACGTCAACCAGAATTATCCTACAACGATAAGACTATCAAAAGGTATCGTATCAAGAATGTTAAAACGGGTGAATACTTGTGTTATAAGGGAGTAAAAGACGGAAAGGGTTGTCCGACAACTGTACCGTTGACTGTGACGGCAACAGCAGATGATATGAGTACAGTATTTTTCTTATATAGAGAAGGGATAACGTTGGGTAATGGTTATGGGCTGTGCAATAGCGTGTCCTCTACAGATTATTCATTGAAAGATCTGGATACTTACGCATGGGAAATCACCGGGACCAATGCGAAAACGTTTTTAGTAGAAACTGCTGCGGATGGAAAGTCTTTACTGATATACAACACTGTAACTCAAGGTGATGCTACTATAAATAAATATTGGCGATATAATGCAGAAGATGGTGTTGTTGGCTATGGAATTTCAGACGAATATGCGTATTGGGAGTTTGAATGTCTTTTAGATATCCCTAAGGTGTCAGATGTAAGTATAAAGAAAGATACAATTTGGTATGTTGTCCGTAATGCTTCAAATGGAAAGTACCTGCATTATGACACTGGTAGTAGGATGGTAAATACCGTTACGGCACCGGATAGTTGCTCGTTGTTCTATCTTACAGGTGAAACGTTGGAGGTCGGAGTGAACCTATATAACTATGCAGCACAAATTAACTTGGAATCAGGCTTGCGTATAATAGAAACTGAGGGTTCCCGTTTTTTTATCTCCAAGAGTGGTGATGTCAATGGAGAGGACCTATATAAGTTAGATGTGCAGGGTAATCTTACCATCGGTACTTTTGATGGCACTTCAGAATGGGAGTTTGAAAGGATTTCCAATTTTAGGGAAATTTTTGGTCATCAGTTTGTCAATACCCGGGAAATGGATTTTTTTAATGATCAAATGCAGGATTTGCTCCAATCTACGAAAGTTTCTTTCTACCATTACTATTCAACATATATAGGCGTATTGTATCATCTGCTCTTATCTTTCGATGCCAATATGGAGATTGGCCAGGCTGCCAGGCTGGCAAGGACACGTGCATTTATTTCATCGGAGTTCTCCGATGGATATGACCCGCAAAGTCATAATGACATAAGAATTTATAATATCGGTCATTTGTATGAAGGAGGGGGAGAGATAAGAAAGAATATGGCGACGAACTCAGTACTTCTTTTGGCGAATGATCAACCCTCTGTACATGCTAATATTTGGAAGATATATTTGGTGGGAGAAGGTCAGGATAAGAATATGGTGTTCTTCAATGCTGCTACGCAAAAATATATAGGAACACCTGTTGAATCTGGTGATGGC
>JAZRCD010000045.1:0-7790 GCA_045635425.1 Ructibacterium sp.
TGTCTCTCCTTGAATTGAGGAACATAGTCACAACCCTTATATCCATCACATTCAATCTTTTTATATTGGTATCCAAAAGAGGCATCGTTAGGATAGTGGTCAAAATTACCTACTGCAGCAGTCAGATATCCTGCTTCTGCCATCCGTTCAGGCAAAAATTCTGTACCTTCTTCCGGGATTACGTTGTTTGTCCAAACACCATGACCTGATACAAACTTTCCTGTCAAGAAAGACATTCGCGCCGGTGCGCACACCGTGGATGCAGTAATGGCATTATCAAATACCACACCTTCTTGTGCCAGTGCATCAATGTTCGGTGTTGGGATGAAATCCGCACCATAAGCCCCAAGAAAATCCGGTCGCAACTGGTCGCACACGATCAAAAGGACATTTCGTCTTTGGTTATTATTTCCCATAGCACTTCTCTCCTTATACTATACAAATTTACTCTATCATATATCAAAACTCCGAAAAAAAACATACATTTTTGTATTACATCTGTACACTTTTAGATACAAACCCTCTATCTTTTGCGAAATCTGCGTGCAATTTCTTGAAGTTCGCCTCCACATGCGTCCAAAAACTCCTGATAACCGCAGTAAGAATCATCTTCCTTACAGCAAATCTCTCTCTGCATTCTTTTGCAATTTCCGCCACAAAATTGACGATATTTACAGTTGTTACAAAGCTCAGGCATATGATGCGATCGATTCAAAAACTCCTTTACTTTTTCAGATTGAAGTAATTCAAAAGGCCCCACCTCTGCCAGATTTCCTAACAGATATTCATCCAGACAGAAAAAGTCACAGGGATACGCACTTCCGTCCGCTTCAACAACCAATTGAGCCTGACAAAAACCATTCATTCCACATGATGTGGGGCGTCCATACATCATCAGATTTACACAATCGTCAAAAAACTTAATGCTACGGTATTTTCCTTTCTTAAAGTCAGCAAACCAAAGTTGAAATATCTGAGTATAAAAAGACGCAAACCGCTTGGGTGTCAATGCATAAACCGAATCTCTATCGCCTTCCAAATCATTCAAACAAGGGGTAAACTGAATATATTCCATGTTGGAACATTGAATCCGCTTCCAAACCTGCTTAGGGTAACGCGCAACCGCATTGGTTAACGTACAAAGAACATTATAATCAACCTGATGCTTCTCAAGACATTCTATCGCTTTTGATACAGCTTTAAATGTCCCCTTGCCCTCTGCATCTTTCCGTGCCTCATCGTGACACTCAGGCAAAATATCCCACGAAATGCCCACGAGAAAATTATTTTCTTTTAAAAATTGACACCATTCATCATCAATAAGTATTCCATTGGTTTGAAGCGCATAGGAAACTACAATGTTTTTTTCCCATTGTCCAATTTTGTCGATAAGCCGTCGATAAAAATTAAGGCCTGCCAGCATTGGTTCGCCGCCTTGAAAAGCAATATGTAATCGGTCGCTCGATTCCAAATCGTTATGAATATTATCGAGGATGCTGCCTACCGTCTCCTCTTTCATAATCCCAAAGGATTTCACTTCTCTCATATCCGATACATCGGCATAAAAGCAATATTTGCATCGCATATTGCAAAGAGATGATGCAGGTTTTAACATGATATTTAAATTTTTCATCGGGGAAATCCCCCTTCCTAATTTTTTCAATTAGAGAAAAAACCCCGTCCTTTGACGGGGTTTTCATGTACTTGTTACGCTTCTACAGAAACAACCTCTTTGCCTTTGTAGTATCCGCAGGCCTTACATACTCTATGGGGCATAATCAATTCGCCACAGTTGGGGCAAGAAATCATACCGGGAGCAGTAAGTTTCCAGTTCGCTCTTCTCTTATCGCGTCTTGCTTTTGAAGTTTTTCTCTTGGGAACTGCCATGTTCTGTTACACCTCTTTCTTTGGTTACTGAAATATGTGGAAGTCGCCTTCCGAACAAAGAAAATCTTTGCATATTCTACATCTTATAATAATTGATCGAGCACATCAAATCTGGGATCAGTAGGTCTATCGTCACACTTGCAGGACTGCTTATTGCGATTCCCGCCACAGATGGGACACAACCCTTTGCACTCCTCATCACACAACGATTTACTTGGAATATTGAGACATAAACCTGTATAGGTAAGTTCCGCCAAATCAATGCTACTTCCTTCAATCAAGAGAACATCTGAATCCTCTGATACGTCTTCCGTATCAATTTTCTTCATTCGTTCCTCAACCGGGAAGTTAATTTCAAAGATATACGGCTCTACACAACGATCACAAATCCGCTCTAACTTCGCATACCCTTTTGCCGTGAGTTCCAACGAACCGCCAATATTAGCAACTTCTCCTTTTAACAAAACCTCGCCGAGAATCCGGAATTCATCATCGTCCCTCTGCATTGGTCTTATGGAAGCATCTATCGGCATCCTTTTCCCATCACAATTCAAAATGGGCAACAAATTTAACTCCATTTGCTTCTTCCTCTCTGGACAAAACAAACAGACGGCAATTATTATATCTAATTACCCTCTATTTGTCAAGTGTTTTTTTGATTTTATCGGAAAAAACTGAAAGTATTTTATTTCGTTTCCAAATAAGCGTTAATCTTAGCAATCAGCTCGTCCGCATCAACACCATGAACCTGGCATGCCTGCTCTACACTCTCGCCGCTGGCAGAGGGGCAACCCAGACAGTGCATACCGATACCCAAAAAGAAATCTGCTGTACCGGGATCCAGTTTCAAAACATCCATTATAATCATATCTTTGGTTACTTTTTGCATAACAAAAACCTCATTTCATAATAATATTCTCATTAGTAGTATAGCGCAAAATGATAAAAAAATCAAGAGGTTCTTTTAATTTATTTCAAACTAAATCGGTAATGTAACGTAATCGGAAATCAATATATAAAGCAAAAGATATACCAAAAGAGAATCTTCCTTTTCCTGACTATCCAGCAACAAAAAAATCAATGCTGCAAGCAACAAATCCTCAGCAGAAAACATCCCAAATATCTTTTTTGTTTCGGCGTTATATACCGCCGAAGGAATCCATTGAGAAATTGGATTTTTACCCTTTTCTCTTTCCGTCTTTATACTCTGCTCCTTTCGGATCTGAGTGGATTGTTTGGAAACAAAAACAGGTGTTTGGGATGCATTTTCACAGCCACGTTGTCGATTCTGCATTTTATACATCTCGCCAACCGTCGGTTTTCCATGTTTGATATGTTGATTCTTTTGTCCCGGCTGATAACGTTGATACATCCTGTCATTCCCCCTGCACTTCTTTCATCACCTCAAATAATCCGCTAAACTTCAATAATTTCATCGCCCGATCAATTTTTTCTTTTCGTTCCTCCTTCAAAAACGGTCGCAAAGCCTCCAAAAGCTTTGCTTGATGATTCTCTTTCTGCCTTCCCATCACTTCCATTGCACGTTGTACCTTCACCATCATTTCCAAATGATCCGGATCAATCCCGCCGGTTTTTTGTCCGGGAATATCAGGCGTCTCACCCTCTCCGCCAAACATCGAGAGAATGTTCTGTATCTGCTGTTGCCCTTCTTCATTATCCAACATATTCTTTAGCATATCCATTGCACCGGACAAATCCATCCCGCTCTCAGACACAGAACCCACCTCCGTTCTTTATTTTTTTGATAAAATTTGATTCAGCTTCTTCATAATCTCCGGGTTATTCGCCAATTCTTTTGCCAACTTAGGATTGTTAGATAATTCACGTTTTAAATCTTCCGGATTCAAATGGTTGAGTTTTTCATTCAACTCACCCTTGTCTGTCCCTGCAATCATCTTTTGCAACTCCTCCAATTGCTGAGACGATAACATGTTCCCCATCTGCTTTAAAACACCACCCAGCATCTGTGGATTAAAATTTTTTAACACATCTTCCAGATTCATAAAATCCCTCCTTTTACTCTCTCCTAATAATTTATGCAACAAACAGAATTTTCGTGACAAAGATTCTCAAACATGTTATAATCATAAAAATGAATTTCTGAAAGGATTGTCTGTATGAAAGCGATTATAATGAGCGATTCACATAAAAATTTCAATAGCATCATTCGTATTATGGATCAAGAACAAGATGCAACCCATCTCATCCATGCAGGAGATGTGCAACAAGATGTCGACGATATCGAAAGTGTTTGGCCAACACTCCCTCTTGCATGTGTCCTTGGCAATAATGATTATTTTGTTCCAAACGTCCCTTTTGATCGAATCTTTACTATTGGAAACGTGAAGTTCTTTCTAACCCACGGGCACCAATACGGAGTCAAGCACACTCTTTCCCAATTATTGAAAAAGGCAAAGGATCTTTCTGTCGATATATGTATCTTCGGTCATACCCATGTACCTTATCTGGAAGAAGCGGACGGCGTGTGGCTTCTTAACCCCGGAAGCACCTCTCGAAGTTATGCAACCATTGACATAGAAAACGGAAAATTCACTATTACACTCAAAGAAAATTAATCAATCAAACGGAACTTTTTGAACATGCCTAAAAAACCCATTTTGTCAAGAAAAATTTAATAATATTATGTAAACCTCTTTGTAACATTAATGTAACAAGAAGCGTGTTTTAAATTTTTCCTCGCAAAGTTTTCCACCACGAAAACCCTCGAATTCATGAGTTATTCACAGAGTTATACACATTATCCACAGGTTTAAGCCTGCAAAACATACCAAAAACTAAGTTTTCCACAGGTAACGGTTTTATGGGGAATACTGCTTGTACATTGCCCAAAATTTAGTTTACAATAATTTTTTCAAAAATATTATTTTTTCCTTATTGCATATTTAATCGCTCTATGCTATACTATGTCATGTTGTTATTTTACTCTAATTATTTAAGGAAGGAGATACCTATGAAACGTCTTTGTTCAATCATTCTGTCTATTGTGTTATTATTTATCTCCACTCCTTTTGTGTCCGCTAACTATGCGACATCCAACTCAGACTTTATTCAACAAGACCAAAAGTATATTACCCGCGAAGAAGCCATCGCTATTTTTGTTCGAGCAATCAAAGGCGATGTTTCTCATGCCGATACCGCTGTTCTTCGCCAGTTTACCGACTACAGCAAAGTCTCTTCTACCTACACCCGTGAACTTGCAACTGCTGTATCATCAGGGATGATTTCCGGATATGACGACAGAACGCTTCGTCCTCAAGAGAAAATAAATCGTGTTGAAGCCTTGGTAATTTTGAACCGTATCTTAGGGAACCGCTCTTTACCATCCGACGTGGAGTTATCCTTTTTCGACACCCCCTTATGGGCAGAAAAAGATATTCTTCGCCTGACAAGAGCCGGCATTGTCCAGGGTTACGGCGATGGATATATGGGTGCAAAAGATTTCTTATCACGAGAACAAACCACCCTCCTTGCGCAACGTGCCGCTCGGTTAACGGGGCCTACCGGAGATTTTTATGAATACGCCAACGAAAACTGGTTGTCAGAAACAGACGTTCCTGACGGCTATGCCGCATGGTCTGATTTTTACGCGATTAATCAGCAAATCAAAAAGGAAAATGGTGACATCATTTACTCCATTAATCGCAGACGGAATAAAGAAGGCGAAGATTTTCCCAAAGGAAGCAGTGAACAGAAAATCGCCGATATGTTTGCCGCTGCCGGAAACACGGTTTATCGAAACAGTTTAGGACTGGGGCCTGCCAAACCCTATCTTTCTTCCATTGACGAAATTACAGATATCAAAAGTTTATTAACAGTTATGGCCTCCTTGGAAAAATCAGGTTTTTCTTGTTTGCTTCCCTTTTCTGTTGAGATCAATGCTTTTGACTCATCGAAATATGTTCTTTCATTTTCCGAAAGTTACACCGGTATCCCCGCATCTTCACTCGATACCGAAGACGCCGCAGCTTCTTCCTACCAGGCATATTTAACTAAACTTTTTACACTATTTGACTACAAGGACCCTGAAACACGGGCAAAAAACGTAACGGATTTATGCGTTAACATAAAGCAAAGTTCAACACCTTTAGAGGAACGTCTTGACATTGAAAAAAATTATCATATTCTGCAGGGCGATTCCCTCACCAAACTCTTTGGCAACTTTAACTTCCCCCATTACCTTGCAGAACTCGGTTTTGATAATGATGTTTCCGTTGCTTGCTATGACATTTCCCTCGCACAAACTATCAACACATTAATTTGCGAGGATAATCTTTCGTTAATAAAAGACTATCTTCGCGCAAGCGTGATGGATAGTTCATCACTTTATCTTGACACAACAGCCTATGAGATTTGGCAAGACTACCAAAATTCTCTTTACGGCACACAACTTCAGGCAGTTCCCTCCGACTATGCGATACAATTTATCGAAGAATTACTTCCCTGGGATTTAGCAAACCTTTATGTGGAGAAATATGCCTCTCCTTCTGCAAAAGAAGCGGTTGAATCCATGACAGGAGAAATCCTTCGTGCATACCGGAATCGAGTTCGTGTCTGCACTTGGATGAGTGATGCAACCAAAGAAGTGGCTCTTAAAAAATTGAATTCTCTGCAGGTTCGGGTGGGTTATCCGGATGATATTCAAAGTTATCTCGATGAAGGCTACGAAGTCCCGTCCATCAAGGATGGCGGAAACATCTTGTTACATCGTGCTAACCGGCGTCAAAGATATTATCAACTTGCCGCCTCTGTTATGGGCAAGGAAGCACCAAAGAAAAACATTTGGAGTCTGGTTCCGCAAACAGTCAATGCAATGTATGAACCTTCAACCAATAGCATTACTATCCCTGCAGGAATTCTACGCGAGCCTTTTTATGATCCCAATGCCAGCCGAGAACGCAACTTAGGCGGTATCGGATTTGTCATTGCACACGAAATCAGTCACTCGTTGGATGATGTAGGTTCTCGATTTGATGAAAATGGAAATTTAAAATCTTGGTGGACACCGGAAGATACGGCCGCATTCTCATCCATTTGTCGCGATGTTGAATCAGCATATTCATCCATTGAACTTTTCCCCGGCCAGACCGTAGACGGAAAACTTACTTTGAATGAAAACATCTCTGATTTGGCAGGAATGTCTTGTCTGCTTGATGTGGTTGGTGCCGGAAACCCAAGATTGGATGATTTGTTCATAGGTTATGCAACCATTTGGCGGAATAAAACAACAGAAACTTATGCTACCAAGTTACTTTCCTCCGACAATCATTCGCCTGACAAGATTCGTGTAAATCGTGTTCTGTCTAATTTTAATATCTTCATAAACTATTACGATGTTCAGCCGGGAGACGGCATGTATCTCCCGAAAGAGAAACAGATTCAAATTTGGAATCGTTAAGCGAGGAGGTTTTCGTTGTGAACGTATATGATTTTGATAAAACCATTTACGATGGCGACAGTACTACAGACTTTGTCTTTTGGTGTATCCGAAAAAAACCACAACTTGCACTTACCTTTTTCCCCGGCATAGCCGCCTTTGGGGGATATCTCATGAAACTCTGCCAAAAAACTTACTTCAAAGAAAAACTGTACGGTTTTTTGGTTCATATTCCGGATCTTGATTGTTGGGTTGAGGAGTTTTGGGATGAACATCTGGATAGAATTCAGGAATGGTATTTACTGCGCCAACAGGAAGATGATATTATCATTTCTGCCTCCCCTACCTTCTTACTGACTCCTGCATGTGAAAGATTAAAAATCAAGCATCTGTTAGCTTCACGTGTAGACAAAGATACAGGCATGTATCAAGGGATAAATTGTCATGGACCTGAGAAAGTGCGGCGCTTTTATAACGCTTTCCCCGG
>JAZRCD010000046.1:0-7273 GCA_045635425.1 Ructibacterium sp.
CGGGAACTGCTTTTGCTGCGGGCGCAGATCTGAATCTGCTATAAAGAACAGGTGCGGCATTGACGATAGCATTAATATCTGCTTCAAGTTCGATATCTCCGCCAACATCAACAATGATTCCGTCTTCGTCAACTTCTTCGCCGTCCTCTTTTACCGTTACGTTAAAGTTTTCGTCGGCTGCGATACTATAAAGAGCGTTGATGAAATAATAGGAGTCAAAGTTATCCGCATTGTAGATAAGAATCTCTTCGTTGTAGTTTCCTGCTTCAAAAACAGTATCGAGCGGTTCAATAGCGTAAACTGCGCTTGCGCCTGCTGCAATGGTTTCCGGTCCGGAAACGCTGTAATATTCAGGCTCAAGAACAAGGATATTGATATCGCCTGCTCCTTTATTGGTAATGGTTACGTCGATTGCAGTGGGAATGATTCCGGATCCTTCGGTGATGGTTCCGAAGTCTATAATCCATTTGTCACCGTAAAGTTCGTTTACAGAAACTTCGTCGGTTGTTTCTTTCCATTTTGCATAAACGGTGCAATCATCAGAAATACCGCTGATGAAGCTGAACATTCTTTCGGTTCCGTTATCATTCCAGTACCATCCGTCAAATACATATCCTTCTTTTGTCGGCTCATTAGGAAGAGCGATCTCTTCTCTGTAGGAAAGTCCATCAACAACGCCGAGAGTTTCGCCGTCTTCGCCGTCAAGAACAGTCAGAGTGAGGGTTCTTCCTTCCTCAATGGTGAAGGTATAATATACAGAAGCGAAACTTTCCCAGTCAACAGACTGGATTCTGATCTGCCATTCGCCCGGTGCAACCTCGATAGTATCGCTGGTAAGAACCTGGTTGTTATAATTCCATGTTGCATTTGCCGGATGCCATCTGTATTTAACGCCTTCGATAAGTCCGGAAACTTTTCCGTCGCCCTTGCCTTTAATGGTTTCGTTCTGAATAACAAGATTCTCTATTACAGGTCTTTCCGGAACAACGACATGGACAACATCACTTGCAAATTTCTGTTCAGAGTTGCTACCTTTACGGTAACCATAAAAATCCTGTCCGGGAGTAACCGCAAGATATTCATAATTTCCGACATAGATCATTTCGTCCTCGGAATATCCATAAACAATATCAGATCCGAGCATGCGGTTTGTGCGTTCCTGATAGAAGTCGAGTTCCAACTTCGGAACAGCGCCTTTAGGTCCGACATAAACTTTTGTGATTTCACTTGCGAAGTTTGCGTCCGTTGCGGCAACGCGGAAATACATATAGTATCCTTCTTCTCTCTTTTCGGGAGAATATTTTTCTCCGCTGCCTCTTCCGGTGAATTCAAGTGCTTTTGCTTCTTCGATAGTGAGTTCGGTATCGGAAATTGCATATTCAACTTCGGTTCCGATGACTTCATTGGTGGTTCCGCCGACGTAGTCAATGGTTACCTGAACTGCTTCCGGAACAATTCCGACATTAACAACGGTGGTGTCACTGCGGAGTTTATCGCCTTCTGCCGGACGGTAGAAGTAATAGGTGGTTCCGGGAACAAGGGTGAGTTTTTCGTTGGTACCGGTGGTTATCATCATGTTTTCGTTGGTTCCGTAATAAATATCGGTGCCAACAATATCTTTGGTGGTGCCGGTTACATAATCCATTTCAACAACGGGTGCTGCAACCTGTTCCGGTACGGAAAGGGTGAAGCTGCCTGCTTCGCCGGTTTCATCTCTCCAGAATACAAGGTTATATGCTTCGCTGCTGCTATTGAGTTTTGTAAGATCGAGTTTTTCGTTATTGCCGGTTCCGATTTCATTTCCGTAGGTAAGACCATAATAAACGCCGCTCGGAACTACCTCGTTGGTGGTACCGGAAACTTTATCAACGGTGTATCCGTTGAGCTTATAGGTGCCGTAAATGTTGGTATCTTCCTTGATCTCGTTGCCGTCTTTATCCCAAACAAGAGTGCAGCCTTCGATCTGTGCAACGTTCGGGAATACTACGTTTTCGCCGTATTTAACGGTCTGGGTGTTGCAGTATCTTCCGTTGAGATAGAAGATTACTCTGTATTCTCTTTCGGTATAAACTGCGTATACATCAGTTTCTTTGGCTGTGATTTTGTTAAGGGATTTATCCCATCTGCCGGAATATCCTTCTTTTTCCGGAATGGAAGGAACGTTGGTTACAGATTCGCCGTATTTAACTCTTCTGTAAGCAATTTCCTCATCGTCAACATAGAAGTAAACATAGCAGTTGGCGGGTTCATAAACAGCATTGATCCTGGTGTCTTTCTTGATGTTCTTGCCGTCATGATCCCAGGATCCGGTGTGTCCTTCTTTTTCGGGAACTGCTGGATGGATTGCATCCTGTTCATTGTTGACGTACTGGGTGTGATAAAGTTTTCCGTCTACATAATATCTTACCCTGTGGGTTTCATAAGTGTAAACAGGTTCGATGGTGGTGTTTTCGGTAATGTTCTTACCGTCATGGTTCCATCTTCCGCCTGCGCCGGGATAATTTTTGCTTTCGGGAACATCCGGCTCATCGGCGTTCTTTCCGTATGCAACGCTCTGTTTGCTTACAAGGTCGCCGTCTTCGTCATAATAACGTACGGTGTACTTCTTGGCGGTATAAACAGCTCTGATGATGCGGTCGGAAGTTACGTTATTGGGATCGCCGTTCCATTCTCCGTTATAGCCTTCTTTTGCGGGAACTGCCGGAACGGCAGCGTTCTGGCCGTGCTCGATTTCCTGGAAACTTACGGTATCTTTACCTGCGATGAATTCCACTTCGTAGGTTTTCGGAGTGTACATCGCGGTGATGATGGTGTCTTCGGTGATATTTTTACCGTCATGGTTCCATTCGCCGTTTTTGCCTGCTTTTTCGGGAATGCTCGGCAGAGTTACGTTTCCGCCGGTGGTAACAGTCCTGGTTTCAACAATCTTTCCTTCAACCATGAAAGTTACGGTGAATTCCTGTTTTTCATAAATGGCGTTGATAACGGTATCCTGGGTGATATTCTTGCCGTCATGGTCCCAACTTCCTTTATAACCCGCTTTCTGAGGAGGAGTTGCCGGAAGACCAACGTCTTCTCCGTCTGCAACTTCAAGTTCATAGGATTTATTTTCATCAATATTGATGGTGACTTTGTGGGTTATCTGGGTATATACCGGACGGATGGTGGTGTTTTGGGTGATGTTTTTGCCGTCGTGGTCCCATACTCCGATATATCCTGCTTTTGCGGGAACAGCCGGAACATTCTGAACGTTTTCGCCAAGGGCAAGCATTTCGCTGTGAATTGTTTCTCCGTTTTCGTCAACGTATTTTGCCTCAATATTTTTAAGGCCGCTGAACATGCCAATATTGAGGTTTTCGACTCCGTCTTTGAAATGCCAGAGAGGCTTGAGAGTGCAATAACCACCCTCATAGAAATAGAAAGGAGAATCCACCGGGCGTGTGGTATACACATAAATATTATTCAGCTGCGGATCAAAGAATTCAATTACCGGATATTCCGTTGGGTCATTATCATTGGTCAGTGAATATGCAGCATATCCCACAACGACTTCAAGGAGCTCTCCGGTTTCTTCATCAATAAGAACGAAAACCGGAAGCTCAGCATTCTTTTCTTCCTCAGGGTATTCATCGTAAACATAATGAATATTATTAAACGTTTCCCTGTATTTTTCCTTACTATAATATTTGATGTTTGCAAAACCGTTATCGTCTTCAGTATATATCGCCAAATCGGAAATAAGGCCGACATATCCAAGGCTGATTGTGTTTTTATGTTCTTTTGTTTCGAAGACGCCTTCGTCAGTAACACACGACATTATTCCGTTATGCCGGTATCCAGAGAATTTATCCTCTCTCGAAGCAGTGGAATAATCCTGATCGAAGAAACTTCGTCTCTCGCTATCTATTCCGGCTATTACGCCGTGTGCCGAAACAACTTTATAATATATGGGATATATTACTTTATCTTCATAAATATTGGTATAAACATCTCCGATTGCGAACCATTGTCCCTCATAGCCTTCTCTTTCAGGAACGGGAGGAACATGCCGCAGATCATTATAATAAACAACGTTTTCCTGATATACGGTGTTGCCTTCAAGGTCTTTGAAGGTAACGGTATAGGTCTCATTTTCAAAATCCGCCGGAACAAAGAGTTCATCGTAGCTGCAGCTCGGATCCCACATAATGTGACCGACATAAGCTCTGCTCTCCGAAACTTCTCTGTCAGAAAAGGATCGGGTAGTTTGATTTCCATCACTGTCTGTTATATTAAATGAATATGTGCGGAGTTTCGCCGGTGTTGTTTTATCCTCGGAGTCTCCAAATGCATCAACCACATCGATTATGATACCAATACCTATGATTTTGCCGTTTTTGCTTATCGAATGAAGTTTCAAATTATCATAAGCTCCCTCGCCGTATGCATCGTTGATGTAATGATAAAAACGATTATTATTATTCGCTATAGCTGCATCATGTTTGGCGTTGGTATAATCTCTGAGGTATCCGATTTCGCCAATAGTATATTTCTGTCTGGAAGCGGCGTCCTCGGTAAAGGTATTGTATCCATTATAGAATGTTTCTGTTTTAGGGGAACTGAAATTGGAATCAAACGTATTACCTTTGTGGGTATTGTAAAAATATTCAGAATTAACCGAATGGTCCAGGTCAACTCCGTACACTTCTACGATATCTTTCGTAATCACAGGCTCAACTACCACATCTTTTGTGATGTTGGTGAGATCTGTGTTCCAGCAATAGGAATATCCTTCTTCCAATGAAAGTTCGGGAATGTTGGTAATACTTTCTCCGCATCGTACGAATTGCACATCCAAAAGTTTGCCATCGGCAACAAATTGAACGGCGTAATATCTTTCCAGTCTGTTCATATAGTAGCCGTCTTGGCCTTGCCACCCTAGCTTCAGGTTATTCCACTCCATATAAATATATGTGTCTTCACCTTCAGCGTTCTCTGCGTACACTCCCATTTGGGTTCTTTTAATATCATCTGATGACGTGATTTCGGAACCGAATTTAAAGTGCCATGCATACGAAACAACCGAGTTTTCTCCCTTTACAGGATTCGGTTCATCGTAAAGATGCTCATCGCCTTTATATACAAGATACTCGCCTGTTTCAGCATTCTTTAAGGTATATGCAGGTGTGGTGCAATTTTCATATCCGCAGCCGTCGTCACATCTTTCCAATATCCATATACAACTTTCGGAAACATTACTTTCTTTTAACCCACCTGTTTTAGTATCATACCCCTTCAAATATGTGTAGGTACCGCCACCATTCCACGAAGCGTATTCGTTATCGCTAAAAGAATCGGAATCATAAATGATGATTCTGTCACCGTCTTCAACACAGTCCGAGGGATTATAATACCTTGTTCCCTCAACTTCAGGTCTTAACTCATCCAGTTGTTCCTTGGATAAAGTTTCTCCAGGGATGACTTCAAGATAGGTAGCTTCGATTATTGTGTCTTCGGTGATGGCTGCATCAAGGTTTTCCCAAACACCAACATATCCTTCTTTTTCCGGAGCTTTGGGGAATTCAAAACCCTCTTCGCCATCAAGTACGAATTTAACATCCACAAGTCTGCCATCGGCAACAAACTGAACGGCAAAATATTCAATTTCGCCTGCTTCTACCGGTTTGTTTATATAGAAGTTGGTATTAATAGTTGTCGAGCTAACCATTTTCGAGCTTTCTATATCAATAGCTCTGACGTTACCTGAAGAGTTATGTGTGTACCATCCTATTTGTTTTCTTGAAACACCGTCTACCGAGGAGGTGAAATAGCCGCCTTCAAAGTGCCATCCATACCGACTCACGCTTGTATTATTTGCAGGATCCGAAACAAATCCAAGATTACCATTTGTCTTATGCACAATATACTGGCCTGTTGCAGCATTCTTTAAAGTATATGCTTCCGTTTTGCAACCACTGTATCCGCAGCTGTTGTTACACTTTTCGACTATCCATATACAACTTTCGGGAACATTTTCTTCTTTTACATTGCCGGTTTTAGAATCGTAGCTGCTCAAAGCTGTTTCTTTTCCGGTTTCGCCATTCCACGCATAGTATTTTTTCTTATCAGCAAGCTTGCTGTGACTATAGACTATGAGTTTGTCACCGGATCTGGCGAAAACGGATGTAGGTGCATAATCATATTTTTTCGGACCTTCAGGTCTAATCGCATCCAGTTCTTCCGTGGTATAAGGTCTTCCGCCAATACCGGGTTCACCGGGAACAACGGGTTCATCGGGGTCTTCGGGGTCTTCGGGCTGTTCCGGTTCCTCATCGGTTTCCCAGAAAGAAACAGGAGCGGTTTCTGCGCTTATGACCCATTTATTATCTTCAGAAACGGTAAGGAAATATTCGTTTCCGTCGCCAAGAGTGATTCCGAGATAGAAGCTGGAACCGAGTTTTGTGATTGTCCAATCAGTATAAACTTGTCCGGTGGATTCTTCAGGATCGGTGGGAACTTCGGGCTCGGTGGATCCTTCGTCGCCGGTTTCGCTGAGGAATTCGATCTGTTCGGTCGTTTCACCGGGAATATCATCGTCGCCGGGGTTAATTTCTTCTTCGCCGACAACGGTTCCGATTCTGGTATTGCCTTCTGCGTCAACAAATACAGCAAGCTGTTTTCCTGCAACTGTGTTGGTGAAAACAACGGTGCCGTCGCCGTTATCGGTTACTTTCCAGAGAATGTTTTTAGCAGGAGCAAGGACGTTGCCCCCTTCGTCGGTTTCGATCACAACGCCGGTTTCGCTTTCATAAGAAAGGAATACGTCGCCGCTTCTGATGGCGATAACCGCCTCGTTTACGGGAGTTCCCTCAACAGGAGTGAATACAGCCTTGTTATCAACAGGTTCATCGGGTTCATCCGGTTCGACCTCTGTTAAGGTATATACAGCGTTGATTTTTGTATCAGCGGTGATGGGGGTATTATTGTAATCCCATGCTCCGGTATATCCTGCTTTTTCCGGAACTTCGGGAAGAGCAGTGATTACAGAACCGGACATCACAAGCATTTCGCTTACTTTTGCGCCGTCTGCATAGAAGCTTACTGCAAAATATTCGCCGATCTCTTTTTTGATCGCTCCGGAATAATCGGTGTTACCGCTCTTGCTTATGGAATAGGTTTTGTCGGTAACAGAACCATGAGAAACGTAGAAACAGCTTCCGTCTTTGGCGGTGTCACCAATAAAGAAAAGCTTTGTGTCGCCGGAATCTCCGCCGGACTGTGCAAGGATCGCGCC
>JAZRCD010000047.1:0-3530 GCA_045635425.1 Ructibacterium sp.
CTCCCGATACCATGATACATCCTACGAATGCAAGGAGCAAAGCCAGTATTTTCTTTCCTGTAATCTGCTCGCGGAACAGCAAGGCACTCATCAACATTACAAAAATCGGAGCGGTATAAAGCAGAACACTTGCCACCGATAACGAGGTGAGTCCGATGGCCGAATAGTAGGTTAGGTTCATAAAAAACAGACTGACCACACCTGTGCCTACAAAACACCATACATCCTTTAAGCGAATCCGAAAAGCATCAGGATGCCAAATGCCCAAATAAATCGTGACTGACACCAATCCGAAAAAAACACGAATCCACCCAATTTCTAACGCACCAAGACCTTGTCCGTCAAAATGTCTTCCGAACACTCCCATAACACCCCAGAGTGTTCCTGCCAGCAATACACAAAGAGGTCCCAATCGTTTCTGCATGATCTTTATCCTTCTTTCGTTTCGTCACTCTCCCATCCCTCCAGCAATACCTGAGGAATGTCAATGTGATTTTTCTTCACATGTTCTAAAATGTCGTTTAACTGCTCTCGCATAATGAAGATGCAATCCGTTTCCTGTGCATAACCACGAACCACGTCTTCCGCCAAGGCTCTGCAACTGGGCGAACCACAAGATCCGCAATCCAATCCGGGAAAGCGTTCGGATAATTGCTCAATTTCCATTGCCATCTCCATTGCTCTTCCCAAATCACCGTTCAACTGCATCACAGGACGATGGATAGGGGCACCGTCCCAGAACCTTGAAATACCGGAACTGATACCCTCGGTTTCCGCAGGGAGTTCCCGACAAAGACGCTTGATTCGTGACTGTGCCACAAAGTTATTCTCTGCCGCCAAAGGTCCACCCACACAGCCGCCCGGGCATGCCAATGCTTCCACATATTCAATATCGGGAAGTTTATCGTCTTCAATATCTTCCAGAACCTTGATTACATTATGTATTCCATCCACCGAAATGCTTCGAAGCGCCTTACTACCCTTGGCTTCACCGCCGCTGGTTGCCCAAAGGGCACCCAATCCGCACGCCTTTGACAGTTTCTTCACTTCCTTGATACTTCCGATGGTTTGTGCCATTCTCAAATATACTTCCTTCATAGAAATGACACCATCCACATAGGACTTTTGTACTGTCATACCATCCTTAACCGCAGTTGCTTTTGCGGCACAAGGACTGATGAAGAACACGCCGATTTCTTCCGGCTTAAGTCCTGTCTTCTTTACCGCCTCTTCTTTGGCCGCCTGAGCAGACAGTTCCATAGGTGATCGCAAGGGAATAATATGATCAATCAAATTAGGAAATCGAACCGCTATCATCCGACTCACAGCCGGACAAGCAGAAGAAATTGCAGGCTTTAACAGTTCATTTCCATTCAGAAGTTCCCGTGTCACCATGCTGATTTCCTGAGCACCACGCGCCACTTCATACACATGGTCAAACCCCAACTTGATCAACGCTGTTAAAATCACGTTGCAATCCTCCGTCTTGGAGAACTGCCCATAAAAGGCAGGCGCAACCAAAGCGATGGTATACTGATAGTCAGCAAGGCATGCCAGTTTATCCGTTACCGCCTGCTTGGCATGATACGGACAAACACGAATACACTCGCCGCAATCAATACACCGCTCTTTTAATATCTTTGCCTTTCCGTGCTGGACACGGATTGCCTGAGTAGGACATTGCTTTAAGCAATTGGTACAACCACGACAAGCATCCCGATCCAAAGTTACAGAATGCCAGTAAGCCTGTTCCATAAAGCCTTACCTCCTCTTAGAATTAAATTCTTACAACCACACAGATATTGGTTCCAACTCCAATCTCGGTATCAATTTTCATTTCATCCGAGTTCTTCTTTATATTGGGGAGGCCCATACCTGCTCCGAAACCCAATTCCCGAACCTGATGGCTTGCGGTGGAAAATCCCTCCTGCATCGCCTTTTCAATATCAGGAATACCGGGTCCGCTATCAGAAAAAACAAGTCGAATCTGCTCCGGCGTAATCTCCACGTCAATGGTACCACCATTGGCATGAATCACCATGTTGATTTCTGCTTCATACATGATAATCGCCACTCGACGTACCACTTCAGGAGAAAGACCCAACTGTTTCAGTTGTTTCTTTACTTTGCTGGAAATTTCCCCGGCACGGGTAAAATCATTCCCGTCTACCGGGTAACTGAATTTCATTCCGCTTGCCAAGTTATTCCCCCACCTTTCCTAAGCCGTTTTCATAGAGAATTCCGCATGCAACAAACATGGTCAATTCGGTACTCATCAGGACAATTCCACGTTCCTCTGCCACTGAAATCATTTCTTGATCCGGCTCCTTGCCACGAACAAAAACCACAACCTGCATATCCATCATTTCAGCCGTACGAACTACCTGTGCATTCTTAAGTCCGGTCATGAGCATTCCCTGCTCCTGCACAAAGGCAAGAACATCACTCATCAGGTCGCTGCCAAAGGCATCCTTCACCTGAATATCATCCACCAGATCTGCTCCTGTGTGAATTTTTGCATTTAAAAGTTCCTTTACTTCAGTAAGTTTCATTCGCATTCTCTCCTTGCATGAATCTTATGTTATCAATATACCATAACACTTAATTTTTTGCAACACTTTTTGGCATTTTTGCACAAGTTTTTTCCTTTCTTTCAAAAGGAGGTTTTATGGACTGGCAAATCCGTAAAAAAAGTGCATAAAAATAGTGATATCGGTATCTTTCAGGAGGGATTTTTATGCTTCATATATTACTTCATTGTCTCCAGTCGGTCACGCTGCTTCTTTCCTATATCTCAAACAACAACACTTTTCCGAAACCGCTTTCCTCCAAAGAGGAGGCTCACTATCTGGAATTATTCCAACAAGGCAACATAGAAGCCCGAAACAAACTCATCGAACACAACCTTCGTCTGGTTGCCCATATTGCAAAAAAATACACCGCCACAGTCCGTGACAGCGAAGATCTGCTCTCCATCGGAACCATAGGCTTGATTAAGGGAATTTCCAGTTTTAACCCCAAGAAGGGTGCGCGGCTTGCCACCTATGCCGCACGCTGTATTGAGAACGAAATTCTAATGATGCTTCGTGCCAGAAAAAAGGAACAAGGAGATGTTTCCCTGAACGAAGCCGTAGGCAAAGACAACGAAGGAAATCAGATTATGCTCATTGATGTGATGCAAAACGAAGAAATCGAAATTTTCGACAAGATCAACACAGGAATTCAGGTTCAGCAACTGTACCGCAACATCCGATCCGAACTGGATCCCAGGGAGAAAAAGGTTATTCTTCTGCGATATGGCCTGATTGACGGGCACCCTCTGCCCCAACGAGAAATTGCAAAAAAGTTAGGAATCTCCCGCTCCTACGTTTCCCGCATCGAGAAAAAAGCTGTGACAAAACTGCAAAAAGGACTTTTGGAGAAAACCAAATAGCCTCTTGCATCTTCTTTCAAAATCAGGTAAAATAAGGGTATCATTTTGAAGGTGGGGTGTTTGTGTTGAATCTGTTAAAGGAAATCGAAGATACAGG
>JAZRCD010000048.1:0-3603 GCA_045635425.1 Ructibacterium sp.
CAGCAATCCGCCTCCCTCTCAGAGTGTAGCGCCTTCTCCCAGCCCCTCTGCCGAGCAACCTGAACCCTCCGTGGAGCCCGAGCCCTCCGAGAAGCCTGCACCCTCTGAGGAGCCTACACCCAGCGTGGAGCCAGAACCTTCCGTAGAACCTGCGCCCTCCGAAGAACCTTCTCCTGAGCCTTCTGTGGAACCCGAACCCTCTAAAGAGCCCGAGCCTTCTCCTGAGCCCTCCAAGGAAACTGCGCCCTCTGAGGAGCCTGCACCTTCTAAAGAACCTGAGCCTTCTGTGGAACCCGAACCTGCGCATACACCTAACTATAATAGCTATAAGTCAAACGCTGATGGTACTCATACAGTTACTTGTTCCAACACTACCGGTAAATGTAGTGCCAATACCATTACTGAGAATTGTAGTGGCGATCCTTGTAATCAGTGTGGGTATAGTATTCCCCATACGCATAATTACAACAGCTACAAGTCTAATGGTAACGGTACGCACACAGCTACTTGTACCAGCACCACCGGTAAATGCAGTGCTAAGAGCATCACCGAAAATTGTAACGGTACGCCCTGCTCCAAGTGTGGATATTCTGCACCCACTGAGGAAAGTAGCGCAACTGCCCCATACGGAAGTGAAGAATATAAGGCAACGAAGGTTGCTGAAGAGTTGACCAGCCTATACGCAACTTTGACACCTATAGAGCTGAAATCAATGCTCGTTGATGACTACTGGTTTACGGAGAGCGAAGCGGAGTACGCAATCAAAAATGCTCGTATCGACTGGAACTGTTTCGCCCAGTCACGTGCTTACGCATACAAATATAACTTGGCATACGAGGGTATCCAGTGTTCAGATGACGATGTGCGGTGGTATTTAACAGATTCCCAGGGATTTTCAGAAGAACAAGCAGACTTTGCGATTACCTACATTGATGTATTGGATACCGAAGACCTGCCTTGTGAATTCATTCGCCCCAGTGATATTGAACATTACCCTGCAAAGGCAGGATCTCCAAACGATCGCGCATTGATAACAGCAAAGGAGCTGTTGCCTACTGATGCTACCATCACTTGTAGCAGTTTGTACCTGGATCTTTATAACATATTCAATTTTACCGTTCCCCAATGTTTCTACGCAATTTACCTCGGAGGTCTTGATTGGGAGCCCCATGCCGCAGCCCAAGTGAAGGCTGAATTCGCCTACTATCAAATCGAAGATTACACCGTGGATGATGTAAGAGACTGCTTGAATATGCTGGGGTATTACTTCCTTGATGCAGAAGAAATCTTCTCCCTTCTGAAGGCTGATTCCGGAAACGGCTCTGGAGTAACAGTTCCGAGCGAAGAAGAAGACACCGGGAATCTTGTTTGGGTACCCACCAACGGCGGAACTAAGTACCACAGTCATGCAGATTGTAGCAATATGAAGAACCCCATACGGGTGTCAAAGGAAACTGCCATTGCGAACGGTTACACACCTTGTAGCCGATGCTACTAAGCAAACAGATCCTATAACGAGGGCTGCTCCAACCGGGTAACGGAGCAGCCCTTTTTGTTTGTGTGCTTTTTCCCCTTGCATCGATTCATACAACAAAACCCCCGGCAGTCCACAAGGTTGGATTTACCAAGCAGGGGGAACAACAACCCCCGCTCACTCCAATTGTGGGCGGGTAGCTTTTCAGGTCAAGTGGTCCTCATCACGGAATCTCTTATATTCCTCATATTCAATTTCCCATTCCAGCTCGGAAATGGCGAGTTTGGCTTCGTTAATACCGCATTCAAAGAAGTCTTTATACGTCTGAATGGCTTCCATCTTTTCGCCGCTCCTCAAGTAATCCTTGATGAGCTCGCGCATTCGTTTATGATTTTCCTCGATTTCCCGGCGAAGCTCTTCCTCTCGTTGGGTGATCTTCCAGCCATCCTGAAAATACCACCAATAGAACTCCGAAGAATCCATTCCTGCCGGTGGCTTGGGAGCTTTTACGATCTTAACGATAACCATGATGATGCAAATTGGAACGATGAAAATCACAAACAAAAAGAAGAGTATTGCAATCAGTCCGGCCATGAGCAGCCTCCTTTTCAGAAATTGTGTGTATCAATACCTGAATCAACCAATATGGGTCGTCAGCGCATCGGTGACGAACAGGGCGAGGATCACCAAAATCACAACGCTGAGGGCAATGCTCAGCATGCGAATGATGCGGTTTTTCCGGTTCATCTCGGTCTTGAAATCGGCTTTGTCCGCTTTCAGATCGGCGATGAGGCTCTTGTATTCCGCAAGGCGCTCCTGGTATTCGGCCTGCTGTGCTGTCATCTCATCTTTCAGAGCCTTGTTTTTCTCCTGCAGGGCAGTGATCTCGGCGTCCTTTTCCTCCAATTCGGTGTATGCCACCGTTTTCGCCGTGGGGACGAAGCCGAACAGGGCGTCCATGGACAGACCGAAGTATTTACAAAGGGCCGCAATCTTATAAACGCTGGGCTGTTTATGCTCACCGGTGTAGAAGCGCTTGATGTTATCCATGGTAATGCCGGTGACATCGGAAATTTGCTGGTAGGTCGTGCCCTTTTTATCCTTTTCGGTTCTCATCACCGAGAGCAGGGCAGTGCAATGGGGCTGGAGGTCGTACAGAATGGTTCCTTTTTCGAATTTGTCCATGTTGCACCTCTCAAATTGAGCGATAATGGGGCTTGCAGGCGGAAGGTGCGAAATTCGCACCAAAAAATATGGGAATATCGCACGCAAAAAGTGGTTTTTTGCTCTCGACGATTGGCTCGGCATCTGCTACATTGAGCGCAGAAAAGGAGATGCCCAACGGTCTGAACAATAAGATCAATTAAAGGGGAAGATGAACATGAAAACCGCCGGTGAAAACGCAAAGGAAGGCTTACAGAGTTTCGTAAGAGGCCTGAACAAAGAACAGGCCGACGCCATGATCAATTGCCTTCCACAATTGACTGCATTACTCGAAGAACCAATGCAGCCTTGTCTGCGGGAACGGTTTCCGCAAATTGGATGAGCGCTCGCTGACTCTCGGAAAGACCGTCATCCTCGGCGTCTTTCTTTCTTCGGTCCTCGATCAGGTCAGATTTCTCACACCCAAAGTAATTGGCCAGCTTTTCGACAGCGCCGATTCTCGGATATGCTCTTCCCTTGATCCACTCGACGAAGGTAGAATACTTGATATCAAGGGAAGCGCATAGCTGTTGCTTGGTAACCCCTTTTAACTCCATGTAGTGCAAGATGTTTTCCGCAAGGATCTTCTTGTTTTCTAAGGTTCTCATGACACGTCATCCCTCCCATGTTCCAAACATTCTGATATCTCCGAATATTTGAGCCTTTTTGTCCATTTTATGTTTAAATTGTAAAAATGTCAAGAAAATCCACTGAAAATTACGATTATTTCGTTGACGAGAAGGATTTTTTTATTTTATCATGGAATTACGATTAAATTGTAAAACCATTACGAAGGGATTGGAAATTGTGGCGATAGAGAAAATTACGCTAATTGCCGCCCGCAAGATGGCCGGATTGACCCAGCGAGAGATGGCTCTGGCGTGCGGCGTGTCCGAAGGTACCGTCAGCAGGTGGGAGAAGGGACT
>JAZRCD010000049.1:0-7563 GCA_045635425.1 Ructibacterium sp.
ATACTTTAACTCCATTGAAGAGTTTGCAGGAAGCAATCTTGTAGAAGATTTTTCTATCATCATGGATGGTAGTTATGTCAAGGATGAAAATGTCAATGAACCGGAGGGAACCATCTATACCGATGAAGACGGCGCTATTCTCCCCGGAACAGCATCAAGCTGGCGAGATGCATGGTTCTACAACCCCGGAAAACCAATTAATGCAAATATTTATACACCTCTTAATGGCGGAGTTGCTTATTTTAAAGCAAAAGTTCCCACTGACGGAACTTTGATTGTTCAGATGAATAAGCCAAAGGCTGATACCGGAAGAACATATATCACAATTACTCCTACCAAGATTCAAATGGATGGTGTTTCCGGATATGTTGTCGGTAATTTTGTTCCCGGTAATGATTGGGCAGAATATATTGTTCAAAACAATGGTGAGAATTATGAGCTTTATGCAAAGTACGAAGGCAACAATGAAAAGTGGTTCTTGGTAGGAACCTCCAATGGTTATCGTTCCGGACGTAGCCATGGTTATAATTTCACCGGTGTTGGAACAGGGGTTTGTTTGAAAGAAGTTAAAGTCTTTGCAGATAAGTCTCAGTTTGTTACCGATATTGAGGAAATCGTTGGTGGTCCTGTAGCAACGGCATACGATTTAGCCTTGAATGAAAGTTACGATGTTCCCCTTTCTTATAATGAACAAAACGATGTTATTGGTGAACATGCGGTTGGTCTTACCGCCGATGGTATATTTACCAACGAAGGATGGAAGGGTAACAAGTTGATTTTCCTCCCCAAAGCAGGTTGGACACCGCTGGAAAATGCCGGAGATGCATTGGTTGTTTACTTCCAGGCAAAGGTATTAGACGGAGCTGGTCTTAATGTTCAAGGACATACTGCAACCGGTCGTTTGTATATGAATATCAAGGCAGACGAGATGGCGTATTCCAATGCAGGAAACAGAGTGATTGAGCATGGATTATCTGCAGGCAATGATTGGGCAGAGTACTTGATTACTCAGAACAGTACCGGTGCAGGTTATTGCTTATATATGAAGAGTGAAACGACTACGGATGACAAATGGGTAAGGTTGATTACTACCACCGATGTGGATGCAAGTGCATATATTGGTCGCGGTTTGACGTTTAGCTCTGATGGTCAGACATTACTTAAGAACGTTAGGGTATACAGCACCTACAAATCTGTAGCAGATGCAAATACCAAACCCGCAACTGCAACATATGCTTACTTTGAAGAAAATTTTGACCAAGTACCGGAATACAAGAACTTCTCCGGTGTAGGTACAACTGTTGCAGACGGCAATTTGGTTATGACCGAAACCTATGAGGAAGAAGCACAGGCGGTAATCAAGAATACTGCAATTCCTGTTGGTGGTTATGCTGAATTCAGAATCAAGGTTGGTGAATCTCAGCCTACCATTTATTTCTACGATGGCGAGAAGGCATTCTCCATTTTCAATCGTATCAGTTATGGTCAGGTTCAGAGTGCATCTTCGTCTCTCCTCTATTCTGCAACCGCAGGTGATACTTATCGTACCTGGCGTGTAGTTCGTAATGCGAATGGCACCTACAGTGCATACAGTAAGGCTGATGACGATACTTGCTGGTATGCGGCTCAACTGAATGCAGCAGGTAAAGCGGTTGTAAACGTTCCTCAGTTTAAGTTGACAGGAACATTGGCTTATGATGAGTCGGCAGATGGTGTGACTGAACTGGATTACCTGAAAATCTACGGACCTGCTCCTGCTGATGCTGTTGTAACCATGTATGATGGATACGGCACCAAGATTCTCGCTGATGGTGATACGGTTACCTGTCCGGAAGAGATTCGCATTAATGTGAAAAAGACCGGAGCAGAGCAAACTCTCTTGATTGCCGAGAGTGAGGGCGGCATCTTGAAGAAGGTAACTCCGGTAACCGTGGCTGCAGGAAGCGATGTTTTCACCACTTCCTATAGTACAAAGGTTGACTCAGCCAAGATCAAGATCTACCTTTGGAATGGATTGGATAATATGAATCCTGTTATCAATCCTTTAACTCTTAAAAAATAATTATATTTATATATTAATTTAAAAAGGAGTGTTTTTATGAAAAAAACAAGAATCCTGGCATCCTTGCTTTGCATCATGATGATTGTTTGTGCACTTCCTGTTATGCAGGCATCTGCAGCAGGAGGTGACACATTCGCATCTATTGTCCAAATCTTAGGATTTCAGTCAGTAGATTTGTCAAGAGCATCCTACAACTTTGTAGGCGGATTGAATGCTCCCGCAGGTTCTACCACTGCAGTGTATTATCGGAACCCCGACGTTACCGGTACGGTAGCTTATGGTGAAAACGGTATGAGCTTCGTTCCTAACGGAACAAGCACCATCTGGTACACCACTCCTGCAGGTGCAATTACCCCTTATGTGCCGGAAACCGCAACTGTGGTGAAGGCACAATTTGCTGATGAGAATGATCTCTTCGTAATTCAGTTTAACCATCGGAATAACCCCAATGTTGCCAGCGCACAAAGACTTCGTGCATACATTGAGGTTTATCCTACCAAGGTGAACAGTACCGGTTCCTTAGGTGGACGTACCGCAGACTTTAACTTTGGTACTGATGAGTTCGAAATGATGTATGTTCCCCTGGAGGAAGGTCATCAGATCTACGCAAGAAAGGGCAATGATGCATGGACTTTGCTTCTCGATGTAGAAGGATATCGTTCCGGTTCTTGTAGCGGACAGATGTGTATTTCCTCTGCGACTGATGTTGTAATTAAGTCTATGAAAACCTACGGAAAGTATGTAAGCGAGGAAGAGAAGATCGCCACTGTATTGGGTGAGGAGGCAGTCGTTGTTAATCCTTCTTTAGACTTCCAGTTTACTCAATCCGGATTTACTACACCTGCTAATGTAACAGCTCCTACCGGAACTGTATATGACACTACCAACGGTCTTGATTTGACCAATATTCAGGGTAAGCTTGCACAAGCATCCTGGAGATATCTGCCCTCCCAAGGATACTGCGTGTTTGATCATGGTAAGGCGCTGGTGTTCAAGGTAAAGATTCCTTCTGACGGTGCTTTGAATATTCAGGCGTATGTTCCCGTTCCTGTGAACGGAGTATCGACTGTAGCAAGACTTTATCTGGATATTAATGCATCAAGAGTTGCCTTATCTGCAGGTTCTGCAGTAAATAACTTTGTTCCCGGAAATGACTGGGTTGAATACATGGTTACCAGAAATGGTACTACCGGTCTTAAGGTATACGCTAAGAGTCCTGCTACCGGTGATGAGTGGCTCCTGATTAATCAGATTGCTGATGGTAGTTATAAAACCGGCGGCGGTACCGGAACCGGTCTGGCATACTATAGTACCTGTACCGATACAGGTAACGGAACCGGAACTACCCATGCAGGTGCATACATTGGATACACTACCTTATATACTGCAGCTGAAAAGGATATCGACACCATGGAAGAAATTCTGGGTGGTGTAACCGGTTCTACTTATGAATTAGCATTTGATGAAACCACCAGTTTTGCAAACACCAGTGGTAGAGTTGGTTTCTCCGGTGCAGATAATTTCACAACCGATGCAGATGGTTTGACCTTGAAGGATCCTGCTGATACAAGTTCTAAGATTAAGTATGGTCCCTTCAGTAAATGGTCTCCTTTGAACTCTACAACCATTTGGAACACCGGAACCTATATGCCTCAGGCTCTTTATGTTAAGGCGAAGGGCGGATTCCTGGTGGATGCTACCGGTACCAATGGTAATGGTAGAATTTACTTCTTGGTACAGTCTGACGGAGCTATTATTCAGAATCAGGATACCAAAACCTATAGTCTGCCTACCGTTGTAAATGATGAATGGATTGAATATCTCTTTGTTCCCAATGGCAGAACTGAAAATACTGATGTAACTGCACTGGGATATGCTACCTACATCAAGGGTGCAACCACCACAAATGGTAAATGGCGTAAGATTGGCGACGGATCTTTCTATAAGGTTTCCGAATCAATGAGCAATACAAACCAGCTCGGTTTCTCTCAGGTAACCGGTCATGTCAAGTTGGTTCGTACACTTTCTTTGAATGCAAGTTTTGCGGATAATGCAATGATTCCTGCAGGCGCAGATTACCTGTATGTAAATGAAGATTTTAGTGCTCGTCCCGGCTACGGAAACTATGCTGCAAGTGCAGAGAGTGTAGTTTACGAAAATGGTAGTGCGAAGGCTCTTTGTACCACTGAAACCGGTAAACTTGCTATTCGTTTCAATAACGTAATCATTCCTGTAGGCGGTTATGCTGAGTTCCGTGCAAGATATTCCGGAACCGGTGAATATTACTTCCACGATGGTGAAAAGGTTGTAGGTATTCTGCAGCAGAGTGACTACGGTACTGTAACCGGCGGTATTGGCTTCTCCGGTAATACCAACAACTCCTGGAGAACATGGAGAGTAGTTCGTACTGCAGATGGCTATAGTGTATATAGTAAGTGTGATACTGATACCGGTTGGTTCAGAAGCACTTTAAATGCAGGTGCTGCAAGCACAGCCGCTGCACAGAGCTTCTTCCAGTTCAGCAAGCGTAACGATGGCGGAACCGGTGATAGCCAGGTTGATTACTTCAAGGTTTACGGTCCTGCACCTACCGGTGTAATGACCCTGACCGATGGTTACAGCACCAAGGTAATTAGCAATGGTGATACCATTAACTACAAGAACGCGCTTCGTGCAATCGTAAGCGAGGACAATGCAAAGCTTTTGGTTGTATCTTATGTAGGTAATGACTTGAAGGCAGCGCAGATTGTTGATGCAGCAGATATGATTGATGATAGCAAGGTGTTCGATGTAAGAGGAACCGGCGTTACCAAGGTTAAGGTATTCTTGTGGGATGGATTGTCTAAGATGAATCCTTTGACACCCGCAGTAACCTTGAATTACTAATAAAATTAAACCTCCACTTCGGTGGAGGTTTTTTTTGTTTATTGACAAAGAAATGTATTGCAGATATTTTTCGTTTTTTTTGTATGAATGGAAAATGTTTTTCATAAACATGGAAGAAAGGAGAGATGTTTATGAAAATCATGGTTTTTCACAAAAGAACTATCGTGATTGGGGTTGTAGTTTTAATCATGCTGTTAGGTGTTCTTTGCTTCGAAAACGGCAAGATACAACCGGTTGCAAAATTGGACAGAGATTTACCTATTTATTGTGTGGATACAGAAGAGAAAAAGTTAGTTTCCATTAGTTTTGATGCAGCATGGGGAAACGAAGATACACAACAGTTAATTGATATTCTGGAAAAGCATAAAGTTAAGGCTACATTTTTTGTAGTAGGAGAGTGGGTGGATAAGTTTCCGGAATCGGTGAAGGCTTTGTCTGATGCCGGCCATGAAGTAATGAACCATTCGGATTCACATCCGCATATGACCCAGATACCCAAGGAGAAGATGAAAGAAGAAGTAGAAAAGTGTAATGAAAAAATCAAGAAAATCACAGGAAAAACGCCAACCTTATTTCGTGCACCCTATGGGGATTATAATAACGATGTGGTGCAGACGGTACGTGATTGCGGGTGTTATACCATACAGTGGGACGTAGATAGCCTGGATTGGAAGGAGTTGTCTGCCCAAGAAATTCACAAGCGGGTGGTTGAAAAGGTGAAGCCCGGATCAATTGTGCTATTTCATAATGCGGCACTCCATACACCGGATGCTCTTACTGGAATTATCCAAAAACTTCAAGGAGATGGTTATCAGTTTGTTCCAATCTCAGAAATCATTTATACAGAGAACTTTGCTATTGACCAAGCAGGAAAACAATATCAATTACAAGCAAAGAAAGAGCAGTAATGTCTGCTCTTTTTTTATTTTATAGACTTAGAGGAAATAATAAAAATAGGGATTGCATTTTTTGACAATATTTGATATATTATATACATAGTATATAAAAATGAACTTTTGTAGATAAAAAGCGGGGTGATCTTGTGCCTTTTTTGTATTATCAACCGAGGTATAAAAAGGAAATCAACGTAACAAAGATTATAACGATTATTTACAATGAGATGGACAATGGCTTTGATTATTCCGGAGAAAGTCACGACTTTTGGGAACTGGTCTATGTGGATGCCGGAAGTTTTGAAGTCCGCCGTAACGATGAAAAACTGATACTGAGGCAGGGAGATTTCATTATACATGAACCCAATGAATTCCATGCTATTAAAGCGCATAAGGGAAGCTGCTTTGATTTCTTTGTGATATCGTTTGAGTGTAAGTCTCCTGCAATGAAAGTTTTGAGAAAATACAACGGGAAGTTGGATGAGTCACTTCGGCCGTTTATCACCTCGATCATTCGGGAGGCGCAAGATACCTATTACCTTGAGGATGTGTATGGCAGAATCGAGATTACGGCCAAGGATAAGATTCCCTTTGGCGGTAAACAAATGGTGAAAAGTTATCTGGAACAGTTTTTGATTTCCTTGATTCGGAACATCTCTTCTGATCGTGAAGTAGTAATGATTTCGAGCAAAGAAGGAATGGAAAATCGATTGGTAGCTGAGATTAAAAAATACATCGAGGCGAATGTTACGGAACGGGTTAATGCCGAACTGATTTGCACACAGTTCGGGTACAGCAGAGCGTATTTAAGCCGTCTTTTTAAGGATCAATGTGGTTGTTCCATGATGAAGTATAGTATGCAGAAGAAGATTGACCATGCAAAAAAGTTGATTCGAGAAAAAAAGTATACCATTGGACAGATTTCGGATATGCTTTGCTTTGATAATCCCCAGTATTTTTCAAGAGTTTTTAAAAGAATTACCAATCGTACACCCAGTGAATATGCCAAGGTCTTAAGAAGATAAGTTTCATGTAGAGTTGAGGCTTTGAGAGAACCTTTTTGGCAAGAATTATGGATTCGTCTGCGGCGTTTTGCTGCAGACGTTTTTTATTTTTATAAAGTGGAAAAAATGATTTGAAATGGAAATATGATACAAAAGCACAAACTTATACATTTTGTTTACAAAAAGGCATGGATTTTAAAAAGGCTAAAGTATAAAATATAAGAGTGAAGGATTAACCTGAATTAAAATGATTGATTAGGAGTGGTATTATGTATCGTCTGGGAGTTATCGGATTAGGTTATCGTATTAGTCAACAGGGAGGCGTTTTGCAGAATTTCTTCAAATTAACGGATGAATTTGTCGTTACTGCAATTGCAGATATTGATCCGGAGAACGCAAGAAAATATATGGAGTTTGAACCCAAATTTTACGGAGAAAATGTTCCCATTTACGAAGATCCGGAAGAAATGATGGAAAAGGAAGACCTGGACGGCATCCTGATCGGTACCCGTTGTAATCTTCATACCGAAATGGCAATTAAAGTGTTTAAGAAGGGTCTTCCTTTATTCTTGGAAAAACCCGTATCAACAACACAGGAACAACTGGATGCATTGCAAGAGGCAGCAGATAAGTATAAGCCTTTGGTTACGGTTTCGTTTCCTTTGCGATATTCCGAGGTTTGTGTTTTTGTTAAGGAATTGATTGATTCCGGAAAAAT
>JAZRCD010000050.1:0-1021 GCA_045635425.1 Ructibacterium sp.
ACCGGACCTGTTATTTTAAGCGCCAGCGCCCACATGCGAAAGATGGGAACCGAGTCCTATCGTCTTTTACTGGACTTAAAGCCGGCACTTACTATGGAACAATTGGACAAACGAATCCTGCGGGATTTTGAGCAAAATCAGAATCGGGATTTCTGTAACGCCTTGGGAGACTTGCTCCCTTCCTCCTTGATTCCTTCCGTCATTGCTCTTTCCCAAATCGACCCAAGAAAAAAAGTCAACTCCGTTACCAAAGAGGAACGGAGCCGACTGGTTTCCTTATTGAAAAACTTAGATTTTCACATCGATGGATTCTGTCCCATCGAGCAAGCAATTATCACATCCGGTGGCGTTCATGTGAAGGAGGTCAACCCCTCCACCATGGAATCCAAACTGGTATCCGGCCTCTTCTTCGCCGGAGAAATTCTGGACGTGGATGCCTACACCGGCGGGTTTAATCTACAGATAGCGTTTTCTACGGGCCATCTTGCGGGCTCGAGTTGCTGATGCACGAAGATATCTTGCCCGAACATTGGTGTAAATAGTAGATTCCAACACACAGAAGATGATAGACACCAAATATGTCACTGCGAAATTGATAAAAAACCGTCTCAATGGTTCGTCAATTTCTATCTTGGTCATCATCCAGTTCATGAAGATGATAATCAAACAATGTAATAAATAAATCTCATAGGAGGCCTGCGAAATACTGGTAAGCAGGCCTTTTCCGTTTCTTTCCAGAGATTCTGTCAACTCTCTCACGTAGGCATAAAATCCGAGGATGGCAAACAAACAGAAGAACACCATAATCAACGGAGAGAATTCGTAAAAAATCAATCCGGCATGTGCCATATAGGAAAGGGCGCAATGGGTTATGGCAAGCACCAACCAACCAATATAAAGGATGATTTTATTCTGTTTCAAGAATGCCTCAAAAGATTCATAGTTAAGACCTGCATACATACCTAAAATCCAGAAAATCAGGTAAGAAGGGAACACCTTGTGGATTCCTGCGGTATAGGGG
>JAZRCD010000051.1:0-15846 GCA_045635425.1 Ructibacterium sp.
CCAAAGTGTCAGCCGATTTTATACAAAAAGGATATGCAAAAACTGCATATCCTTTTTTTCTGCATATAATTGTAGTGATTGAGTTCCATGAACAAACCATATCTGATACTGTAGGGGAGGGGCTTGCTCCTCCCGTGAAAACCTTTTTGCCAATCTATGCGGGAGGTGCAAGCCCCTCCCCTACAACGCACACAAAATCTATCCATCAATTATCGTAGGGAGAAAAATCCTATTTGGACAAAAATACCTGATTCTGCATACCATGTACCGAGGAGGTGAAACTATGGCAACCAAAATCTTTATTGATGCCGGACACGGCGGCCCCGACCCCGGTGCGGTGGGCAACGGAGTCACCGAGCAGGCGGTGAATCTCAACGTGGCAAAGGAACTGGCAAGGCTGCTCTACGAGGGTGGGTATGAGGTAATGCAGTACCGCACCACAAGAGACGAAAACGTGCTTTCCAACAAGAACGCCGACCTGACCAATCGTGCCCAAATGGCCAACAATTGGGGCGCCGATTACTTTATCAGCATCCACACCAACAGCTCCCTAAACCCTGCCGCCAATGGCTTTGAGGCATATGTCTACCGCCTCGGCGGTGAGGCAGAGGCACTTGCCCAATCCATTGTATCGCAGGTGGTGGCACAATTAGGGTCGAAGGACAACGGGGTAAGACAAGCAAACTTCGCGGTGCTCCGCAGAACGAGAATGCCCTCCACCCTGCTGGAGCTGGGGTATTTAACCAACCCCACCGAGGCGCTGAATTTAAACAGTCCTGCCTGGCAAAAGGCGGTGGCGAGGGCAATCTATACAGGAATTCGCAATTACACCCGTGCTTGACAGTCGTGCTTGAAAAATTGCGACCTTGCTCCGTGACGTCGGCTTGCCAAGACAATCACATACACAAAGTATCGTTCTGCCTTGGCAAACCTCGTCCCAAAGCAATTTCATCAATTTTTCTGCGCACTCACGAGATTAGCCCTCCTTGTGTAAAGGAGGGGGGACCGCTTTAGCGGTGGGAGGATTGACTGTCTTACCGAATCCCAAAACGAACACATCTCACTAAATTTTCTGCGCACTCAATTTGCGGTAAATTCTCCGTCAATCTCACGGGGTTTCCAAAGGGGCGGACGCCCCTTTTGGTCGAATCCACACCGAAGGGGTGGAGAGAGGCGCTCGGGTGGGCGTTCTCGCGTGAGCAAATATGCCGGTGGCATATTTGTAGCGGAAAATGAGGTGCGACAGCACCGGCTTTTAGGAAACGCAGAGCGTTTCTTCGTTCGTTCTTGCAATTGGGCAAGGCGAGAGAAATAAAACGAAATCCGGCAATGGGTGGAGCGGCACGCCGTTAACCAATATCTTTTTTCAACAGCATGTGGCTCCGTAGACTGCGATGAACCTTTACCGCGCATAAAATCCGGCAATGGGTGGAGCGTCACGCTCCTTTATTACGTTTTGATTGCAACTATTTACAGAAGAAGAAATTTTGGGTATAATATAGACTAGTATACTACAGACAAAAGGAGGAATCCCCATGGAAAAGGCAGAGGGCAAAAAGGCGGCAGGCACCGTCATTCTCATGGCTTTTATTATCTTGATCGCCAAGTTTATGGGTCTGTTGCGCGAGACCATGGTGGCAGGGATCTACGGGCAGGGTATGGAATCGGATATTCTGAACACCGCAACCCAGATTCCCCTTTTATTCTTTGATATGGTACTGGGTGTTGCCATTCTCTCCACCTTTGTCCCCGTCTTCAACAAGCGACTTCAGGCAGAGGGAGAAGGGTCCGCTTTCGCCTTTGCCAACAGTTTTTTGACCATCGTTCTCACCATTGCCACCGTGGCGGTGCTTCTGGGCATCTTTCTGGCAAAGCCTTTGGTCCTCCTCATGACCCCCGGCTATGCCGCGATCCCCGGCAAGGTAGAGCAGACCGCAGGCCTTCTGCGGATTCTCTTCCCGTCCATCCTTTTCACCGCCTCGGCTTATATTGCGGTGGGAATTCTCCAATCCTACGGAGAGTTTACCATTCCCTCCCTGATCAGTGTGGTTTCCAACGGTGTCATGATTCTTTACCTGATTCTGTTCGGAAACAAGCTGGGTCTTGTGGGTGTTGCGGTCTCCATGGTGATTGCATGGGCGCTTCAGCTTTTGATTCAACTTCCATGGCTGAAAAAGTTCGGCTTTTCCCTGAAGTTATCCTTCCGTAAAGACCCCGGCCTGAAAGAGGCGGCAGGGATTGCCCTGCCCGTTTTAATCAGTTCCTGGGTGCAACCTCTTTGCAATGTCATCAATATGGCATTCGGCTCCTCTTTGGGGGACGGTGCCGTTTCTGCCCTGAACTGGGGCAATAAAATCTATATCATTATGGTGGGGGTCTTTGCCTACGCCATTACCAACTTCATCTTCCCCAAACTTTCCCGAATGGGAGAGGATGAAGAAGGTTTTGCCCAGATGACCCGTCAATCCTTGGGCTGGATGCTCTTGGTGATTACCTTGGTGTCAGGACTCTTCCTTGCTCTGTCCCGGCCTATCATTCGGGTGGTATTCCAGCGTGGCGCCTTCACGGCGGAATCTACGAAAATTACCGCACAAGCACTGTTTTACTACTCCGTCGGCATGGTGGGGTACGGTGTCTGCGAGGTGCTGAACAAGAGTTTCTACGCCATCTCCGACGGAAAAACGCCCATGGTGGTGTCCATGGTGGGTATCGGGGTAAACTTCATCACCGCCTTTTTACTGGCAGGAGTTTGCAACATGGGCGTCAAAGGCCTTGCTCTTGCCTCCGCCATCAGTTCTTTGGTTATGGGCGGATGTCTAATGAATCAAATCAACAGAAAACGAAAGGGTTCGGTGACCCTTGGCTTTTTATGGAATTTCGGGAAAATGCTCCTGTCGGGTGCCTTGGCAGCGGTGATCGCATATCTTCTCTATGGTGCCACCGCCTTCATGGGTGACGGCATGATGGTAACCTTGGTACGGCTTTGTATTGCCGCCTTGCCTGCTTGTCTGGCTTATGGTGGCCTTGGCTGGTTGATTGAGGTAGACGAATTGCGGAGCATCCTCCGTACCCACGAATAAAACCTAAAATATCTCATAAACACAAAGGAAGGAAGGAATGTCATGGAACAAAAAGGTTTTTTTGAAGCCATCTGGGCAGTTCTTTGGTGCTGGATTCAAAACAGCAAAATTTATCATATTCTCCGTGGGATTTACGACAAAATCTCAGGGGGCTGGAAGAAGAGTCAGATTGCAGGATGGTTTCGGAAGGATCAATTCCCTAAAGAATTCCATCAACAGAGCCTTATAGGGAAACTGTTAGGCTGGCCCTTTGCGCTTTTGGGATGGATGCAAAAGAAGTGGGGAGAAACCCTTGCCCAAAAGGTGGAGCAAAGTTTCTTTTTCTCCCTCGGCAGAACCTATCTTCACAACCTTTTGGCGCTGAACCTTCGGTTCATTGGCTATCTCCTGACAGGCTTGGGTGTGGGTATCTTTGTAGGTGCCTATGCCACGGGAACGCTCCGGGCAGGATGGTTGATTTTGGCGGTAGCAGGACGCATCCTTGCCTTTTTGGATGTGAACATGACGGACTGGCTTTCTCATTCGTATCTGGTAAAAGGTATTTGTGGCGGCTTGGGAATCCAAACCGATTTTAACTGGTACAAGCAGGAAGAAACCCTGAAGCCGTGCCGTGTATGGCTTGGGGTGACAGCAGGCCTCCTCTGTGGCTTGGCAGGCGGAGTGACCATGCCTCTGCCGGGAATTCTGGCACCCTTTGGCATGGGGGCATTGTTCCTGATTCTGGAAACTCCTTTGGCAGGGCTTTTTGCTCTGGTTTTTCTGGCACCCTTGGCGCCCACCATGGCAATGGCAGGCCTTTCGGTACTGACCCTGGGCTCCTTGGCGGTAAAGAGTGTTATTGACAAGGACTTCCGCCTGAAGTATGACGGCATGAGTTTTCTGCTTCTGGGATTTATCCTGATTTATTTCTGTGCGGCAATCAGTTCCTTTGCCATGGTCAAGAGCCTGAGCATCTGGGCCATCTACTTGGTTTTCATCGGTGCATACTTCCTGATGATAAACCTGATCAAAAATCGGAAACAACTGAACAACCTCCTCATTACCTTTGTGGTATCGGGACTTTTGGTCTGTGCCTACGGCATCTGCCAGTACATCTTCGGTTGGGACACCCAGCAGGCATGGATGGACGAGGAAATGTTCAGCGATATTAAAATGCGGATTTATTCCACCTTGGAAAACCCCAACGTTCTGGGCGAGTACATTTTGTTGGTTCTTCCCGTTTCCATCGGTCTTATGTGGACAGGGAAAAAGATTTGGCAGAAGTTGATTTATGCAGGTATCTCGGGAGTTCTCTTCGGGGCGCTGATTCTCACCTTCTCCCGTGGCTGTTGGGTAGGACTGATGGTGGCGGCGGCCATCTTCATCACCTTTGTGGCAGGAAAACTCTGGGGACTTGGCCTGATTGCCCTTCCCATCATTCCCGCCATCCTTCCCGAGAGCATCATCAATCGTTTCACCAGTATCGGTGACATGAAGGACTCCTCCACCTCTTATCGAGTGTATATCTGGATGGGAACCTTAGCCATGATTCGGGATTTCTGGATTTCGGGTATCGGCATGGGTGCCGAGGCCTTCAAGGCGGTATATCCCTTCTATTCTTACAACGGCATCGTAGCACCCCACTCCCATAACCTGTTCTTGCAGATTCTGGTAGAGTCGGGCATTATGGGTATTGTTTTGTTTGGTATCATTCTCTGCTTCTTCTTAAAGAGAATGGCAACAGGCTACCAACTGGCAGGTGGCAAGGGCGCAAGCCTTTCCACCATTATCTGTGCCATTTCCGCAGGTATTTGCGGATTCTTGGTACAGGGTCTCTTTGACAACTGCTTCTATAACTATCGTGTCCTGCTGATTTTCTGGATGGTCATCGGTATGGGCATGGCGGCAGTAAAACTTACAAAGGAGGGGACGGAATGAGAAAAATTCTTCAGGTGTCCTCCGACTCCAACATCGGCGGAGCGGGAAAGTGCATCCTGACCTTTTGTAAGTATGTGAACCGCAAGGAATTTCAGGTGAAGGTAGTCCTTCCTGAGAATAGCCTCTTAAAGGCGGAACTGGAAAAACTGGAGATTCCTGTTATAGAGGTTCCCTATCTTGCGGAAAAATCTTTGGACCAGCGTGCCATCGGGGTTTTAAAACAAGTGTTTCAAGAGGAAAAGCCCCACTTGGTTCACACCCATGCCAGTATGTCGGCACGAATCGCTGCAAAACTTCTTGGGATTCCCGTGGTCTATACCAGACACAGCGTATTCCCCCCAAGCAGAAGGCTCACCACCTTCCCGGGGAAACAACTGAACGGTATCATCAATAGCCTGACCGCAGACAGTATCATTGCGGTGGCAGAGGCCGCCAAGGAGAACCTGACCGATACGGGAGTTCCCCAAAAGAAGATTTCGGTGCTCTTAAACGGTGTGGAACCCTTAAAACCCTGCGGAGAGGAAGAGGTTCCGAACCTGAAAAAAACCTTCGGCATCCAAGGTGAGGAAAAGGTGGCGGTTATGGCGGCACGGCTCACCGAGGTAAAGGGCCAAACCTACCTGATTCAGGCGGCAGAAATCCTGAAAAGCCGAGGAGTTGCGGGGAGATTTCTCATTGCGGGCACAGGAGATACCTATGATGCCTTAGGGGAAGAAATCAAGGCAAGAAAGGTAGAGGACAGGGTAACTTTGCTTGGCTTTGTTCAGGATGTTACTCCCCTTATGCAGGTGATGGACGTTCAGGTGAACTGCTCCTTTGGGACCGAGGCCACGTCCTTGGCGCTTTTGGAGGGCATGAGCATAGGAAAGCCTATCATCGCCACCGACTTTGGTGGAAATCCGGGCGTGGTGCAGGACGGAGTCAACGGATACTTGATTCCCACCCATGACCCTGAGGCGTTGGCAGACCGATTGCAGATGCTCTTTGAGGATCGGGAAACCTACCGAAAGATGAGCGAAAACGCTTCTCGGATATATCGTGAGAAATTTACGGCAGAGGTTTACACCCAAGGGATTGAGAACCTCTACAGAGAAACCATAGAAAAAAGGAAAGGCGGAAAACGAAATGAAGGTTAAGTTTAACGTGATGGATGCGGTGATTGTGGCAGTCCTTCTGGTGGTCATTGTTGCAGGAGTTCTGCTTTTGGGCGGAGGTTCCGGCGGCGTTTTGAGCGGCAAGCAGGAAGACGCCAAGACCATTCGGTTGCAGGTAGAACTGAGGGAACAGGAAGAGGACTACACCAAACTCCTCAAGGTGGGTGATGTGGTGATGGTTGGTGTCAAGGAAAAGATGGAAACCAAGGTCACCAAGGTAGAGGTAAAGCCTGCGGTCAATCTGGCATATGATCTGAATCAGGGAAGAGTGTACGAAACAGAGGTTCCGGAGAGGTATGACCTTCTTGTTACCCTAGAGGGAGAAGGAACCGAGAGCGAAACTGCCGTCAAGATCAACGGGGTGGAAGCCCATGTGGGAGCAGAAGCGGTACTCAAAAGTAAGAACTGGGCAGGCGTTGGCACCTTTTTGGCAGTAGAGCCCTTATAAGGAGGAGAAGAAGATGCTGAAAAAAGACGGAAAATTATTTGGAAAAATCAGTATCATCGACCTTTTGGCGGTGATTGCTGTGGTTGTATTGGTAGCAGGTCTTGCCTTTCGTTTCTCCGGCAGTCAGCCGGTATCGGTGAGCACCGGCGAGAAGATGGAATGTGTGGTTCAGGTTCGAGGCGTTCGGCAACAGACCATCGATGCTCTGGCCAAACTTGGTCCGGTCTATGACATTGGATCCAAGGAATATGTGGGTGAAATCATCCATGTGGAGAAAATCCAGAACGAAACCATGCTGACCATGAACGATGGTAGCAAACGTCTGGTTCCCACCGAGGGAAGATACAACGCGCTGGTAACCATTTCCTTCACGGGAAATGTTAGTGAAGAAGGCTATTACACCGACACCAACCGCCAGATGAGTGTGGGCGGTTCCTTGGGTATGAGCACCAAGTATGTACAATGCTGGGGCGGAATTGACTCCGTAAAAATGGCAGAAGAAAAGTAGAAGGTGGGATGAACCATGATGCTGAAAAACGCATGGGGGCATTTTAAAACCATAACCCGACATCGGCACAAAGTGATTGCCCATTGTGCCAAGGCAGGAATTTTGTGGCAGGGACTTTTTCATGACCTGTCCAAGTACACATTTGCTGAGTTCAAGGCAGGGGCACGGCACTGGGCAGAGGGAAAACGAAGCCCCAACGAGGTGGAACGGAGTATCTACGGATATTCTCCTGCATGGCTTCATCATAAGGGACGGAACCGTCATCACTACGAGTATTGGTGGGACTACAGCCCAAAGGCGAAGGAGAACCTTCCCGTAAAAATGCCTGTTCGGTTCTTAAAGGAACTGATCTGTGATCGTGTGGCGGCAAGCAAAATCTATCAGGGAGAAAACTATACCCAAAAACATCCCCTGGATTACTTCTCCAAAGACATTGCCAGCCGTTTCATCTACCCAACCACCCATAACGAAATCGAAAAAATCCTCGCCATCCTTGCAGAGGAGGGAGAGGACGCAATGTTCAAGTACCTGAGAAAGTTAAAAGAATATTAAAAAAGACCCGCTTATAGCGGGTCTTTTTTACCGTAATAATCAAACAACATATGAAGCACTCGTCCATTGGCACTGGCATTGGGCATCCAGGGCGCTAAGTAGGCATCGTGGTCGTCGTACCGCTCTGCCTGATAGAACTCGGCGGTTACATTGTATTTTAAAATAGCATCCAGAATCTCTTTGCATTTCTCAAGATCCCCACACTCCTTGTGGTAGAGATACCGACTATGCTCGCTCCAGGTGGTGTACCAAGTCCGCCCCGTTCCGGAAGAGGAGCGGTAAAGAGGGCAAACCAACCCGTTTCGGGACTGTCCCCCGTGGGTATAGGTGTGAATCAACTTATTTGCCGTTTCGGTACCGTAACCGGCAATTCCTGCCCCAAGTGCCTCGTTGGGGAACAAATAATGGAAGTAGTCCTTGTCAAGACCCGCCTCAGTTTCCGGGTCGTTATGGGCATCTCTGGGCAGAAAAAGGAATTCGCTGTCCTTTTGCGCTTGCGCAAAGGTATCCACCAACCCGCTCATTACCCCAAGGTAGTCCGCATAGGCAGAGGTAACCTCTTGGGCATACGGACTTTGCATCGTTTGAAGAATATCCCGAAAATATCGGTAACCCCGAAGGTTAGCCGTATCGGCAAAAGTCCATTGCTGGGCGTTGGTAAAGGGACTGTCGGTGGCTCTGCCCGGAGGGAAAAGTCCCGAAATGGCGCCTTCTGTGGTGGCAGAGCGTGCCCGCTCTTTTTCCATCCACCGAAAGGCCAGCATGGCGGAATCCAGATAGCGGTCAAAAAACTTGTTATCACAACGGGAGGCATCAGCAAACATCTCAAGTGCCGCCGCCGTACGGGAATTCCAGGTCACGTATTCGTAGAAAATCCGTCCTGCATTCTCCCCCTTTTTCTCCTGCAGTTCTCCAAAGTAGTGGGAAAGTCCTGCCTCCAGATACTCCTCATATCCCCCAATCAGAGAAAGTGCCTTCACCATCTCCTTGGCTTCAGGCCAATGGAACCGCTGACAGGCGCCCTGTCGCATAATGGTATAGTCTTTTCCGTGGGGTTTGGCAAACATCTGCAGTTCCTGTGCCAAAAAGTTGTAAAAGAGAGGTTCTATCCCCGATTTGTCAGGCAAATGCTTCGCCTTGCCCAGTTCTCGGCTCCAGAACGCTTTTGTCTCTTTTCGGGCGAGAGCGTAGGATTTGGGCGGATTCTCATTTCGGGTCAGGGCAAAGGTAAAGGTCTTGCACTCTCCCGGCTTCAGGGAGAGTACCGCCGTCAAATCCCTTTCCTTGTCCCAAAGAAAGGCCCTTTGGTCATAGTAAAGACGATAGGTGCCATCGGTGAGATATCCGTCTTGGAGGGTGTACCGCACCATGGCTTTGGAATCCCATTGTTCCCGACTTGGCTTGTATCCTGCATAGCCGTCAGGGTCAAAGCACCCCGTAAAGAGGAATTCAGGACCCGTGCGGACCAGAACCCCCAGCTCAATCTCCTGCGGCACGTTGAAGTTGTTCTTTACCGTCACCTTAAGGTAGGCGGTGGAGACCCGTTCGGTGTCGCAAAAGACCTCCTGCGAAAAGGTAACCGCATCCATATCCTTGGTCAGGCCGTGAATGGGAATCCCATCCTTTCGGGTTCGGTATCGGGTTTCTTCCTGAGGCATCAACTTGTGAGACCAAGGGTCGTTTCGGTAAGGAGAGGTATTCCGATATCGGAACCAAAGGTCACTTTCCCGTTTCAGGGTAAAGACCACGCCGGCAGAGGGAAGTGCCCCCGAAAAACCACTGCCGAAATCCTCGGTTTCGGCAAAGTACTGGGGATTTTCGGCGGTAATCTCACCGATTAAGACCATGGAGTTGGGCCACATGGTCACCAAGTTTTCCGCAAAGGGCGGATGCAGGTATCGTTTATTGGTAAAAGGTTTCCCCCAAGGTCGGGAGATGGAACTCAAATGCATAGAAAATCCCTCACTTCTCAGGATGTTTGGGTGTATTTTACGCCAAGGCAATAAGAAAGTCAAGACAGAAACGGCTATAAAATAAGTTTAAAAAAAGACAAAAATATAAAAAGACAAAAATATAAAAAGACTATTCCCGGGAATAGTCTTTTTCTGGAGCTGGAAAAGGGACTTGAACCCTCGACTTCCTCATTACGAGTGAGGTACTCTACCAACTGAGTTATTCCAGCAATCACGAATGTCAGTATAGCACAAAAGACAGGCCTTGTCAAGAAAAAATGGGTGCATCAGCAAGAACCGATGCACCCCAAAAAACTAGCAACCGCAACCACAGCCGTTATTGTCATTGTTACCACAACAGCAGAACAAAACAATGATCAAAAGAATGATCCATAAACAACTATCGTTACCACCGAAGGTGTTGCCGAAGCAGCCCATTTCTCCACCTCCTTTCCAGTCGTGCTGGAAAAATTGGCGAACTTGCTCCGTGACATCGGCTTGGCAAGACAGTCACGTACACCAAGTACGCTCCCGCCTTACCAAACCTCGCCCCAAAGCAATTTCATCCAATTTTCTGCGCACTCGTTATACTACTATAGTCCGTGGCACGGCGAGTGTGACAAATCTCTACCACAAGCTCCGCTCGGCAATGGATGGAGCGTCACGCTATCAACCAATATCTTTATGCAATAGCATGTTGCTCCGTAGACAACGATAAGCCTTTACCACGAATAAAATCCGGCATTAGATGAAACGGAACGCCGTTAACCAATATCTTTTTGCAACAGCATGTGGCTCCGTAGACAACGATAAGCCTTTATCTCATATAAAATCCGGCACTGGGTGGAGCGTCACCGCTCCTAGTCACAGCAGCAATCATTGATACGACGGCCTTCGTTGCATCCGCCACCGCAACAACAAAGTAAAAGAATCAGAATAATAATCCACCAGCAGGAATTATTTCCACAACCGTTTCCAAACATCTTTGTTCCACCTCCCATTTTGTTTTCACTTTATCCTATGCGAAAGCGGATTTTTGGTTCCAACCAAAACCCGAATTTTTCTTGCAAGAAATTTTCCCGTATGATAAAATAACGCTAAACGTAAAAATCTCTACAGAAAGGAGCCCCTCCCCATGCCTGTTATCAAACTGGAACACATCACCAAAACATACCGGCAAAACAAGACGACCAAGACCGCCCTCGGGGACGTCTCCTTCTCTGTTACAAAAGGCGAGACGGTGGGAATTATCGGCAGAAACGGCTCAGGAAAATCCACCCTCTTGAAACTTCTTGCAGGGATCACCACCCCCACGGGTGGAACCCTCCATACGGAGGGGCAGGTTTCCGCCTTATTGGAATTGGGTGCCGGCTTCCATCCGGAATATACCGGCATGGAAAACATATACTTAAATGGGATGCTTCAGGGCAAGACAAAAGCCCGGATCCGAGAAAAACTCTCTGAGATTCTGGACTTTGCCCAAATCGGCACCGCCGTATCCCAAAAGGTCAGAACCTACTCCAGCGGTATGTTCTATCGGCTGGCATTTGCCACAGCAATTGCTTTCCGACCGGAGATTTTATTGGTGGACGAGGCGCTGGCGGTAGGAGACATTGCCTTTCAGGCAAAATGCTTCCAAAAACTGAACCAACTGAAAAGCCAAGGTGTGACCATCCTCTACATCTCCCATGACATAGACTCGGTACGGCGTTTCTGCGATCGGGCCATCTGGCTTGAGGTCGGAAGACTGCGGATGGACGGTGAGGTGGCGGAGGTAACCGGTGCCTACATGGCAGAGACGGTAGGTCAGGGAGAAACCCTGACCCAAAGCGGATTCGGCACCTGCCCCGGCGCAATCCGACGGGTAACCGCCCCCGGCATCTGGCGGTATGGTCAGGATGTTACGGTTTCGGTGGAATATTGTCTGCCCAAAGGGGTGACGGCAGGGGATCTTTCTCTGTCGGTAAAGAGTAAAGAAGGCCTTGACCTGCTGGTGTTCTCTGCTAAGGAGATGGGGATTTCCCTGACCACGGGCAAGGAGGAGCAGGTGGATATTCGCTTCCGGAACCTGCTCTGCGGTGGGAAATACCTAATCTCGGTGGGGTTGGAAATCCCCAACACCCACCCCATTGCCTACTACGAATATCAGGATGCCGCATTGGAGATTCAGGGGGAGGAAACTCCCTATTTCGGCAATTTTCATATTCCTGCGGAGGTGAAGAAGATTGAAAAAGACCAAGGCTAATATCACCTTGTCCTCGGTGGCGGAACTAACCCCCGGGAATCTTTGGCCTGCCCTGAGAAAGGGCATCTGTGAACTGCGCAGACCCTCTCGGCCCAAGGCGCTCCCCCCTCCCATCCCCCATGGGACAGGGGAAAAGAGTCTGTCGGTCATTCTCTGTACCATGGGCACTTGTGCCACCCTTTTTTCTGCGGTGGATGCCGTCCTGAACCAAACGGCGAAGGATTATGAGGTACTGGTGGTCTGGAACGGCGAAAAAGAACCCCCATGGCAGAACTTTCCCTCGTCGGTTCAGGTGGTTTGGGAGAAAACCTCGGGGATTTCCCATGCCCGGAACACGGGCGCCCGTCGGGCAAAGGGGGAGATTCTTCTCTACATAGACGATGATGCGGTGGCAGATGAACATCTGGTGGAACAGATGCTCAAAGCCTTTCGAAACCGTCCCGATACCGCGGTGGTGGGCGGTCAGATTTTCTTAAAAGTTCCCGAGCCACGGCCACAAGTGGTTCTTCCCGGTCGGGAGGGACTCTGGAGTGCCTATCGGGTGCCCTACTCCCGCTATCGGCAGGTGCGTGAGCAGTATGCCTTCCCCTATGGTGCCTGCTTCGGGGTGCGGAAAAGTGCCCTTGACTTGTTGGGAGGATTTCCCGTGACCTACGGAAGGGTCGGGGATGATTTTGGTGGCGGCGAGGAGACGGCACTCTGCTTCATGGCCCAACAAAAGGGCTGGAAAATCGGAATCCAACCCAAGGCGTGGGTGGAACATTGGGTAGAACCTCGGCGATTTACCAAAGAACATGTGAAAAAGACCATTCGGGCAGGGATTTTTACCACCTGTCGGCTCAGTCGGGAAGGCTATGCCCCTGCAGGCTGGGATCTTGCCTATGTGAAGGAACGGCTCCGCATTGCGGAACTGGAATGGAAAACCCTCCAAAAACGAGGGAAGTTATGGGAAAGTTACTACAAAGAATGTGAACGTGACGCCTTTTTGGAACTGGTTCGGGAATGGGAGGGTGCATAATGAGACAAAAACGACTGCCACGGCTTCCTGCCAAAGAGATTCTCACAGGGGCAGAGTCGGGCTTGGTTTCGGTGGTTCTCCCTGTCTATAACGGTGAGAAATACCTGCATGAGGCAATCGGATCGGTGCTTTGCCAGACCTATGAAAACTGGGAACTGATTGTGGTGGACGACGGATCGGCGGACGAAAGCCTTGCCGTTGCCAAAGGTTATGCAGAAAAGGATTCCCGTATCAGGGTGGTTACCCAGGAGAACCAAAAACTCCCACGGGCGCTGAATCGAGGTTTTTCCTTGGCAAAAGGGGAATTTTATACCTGGATCAGCGGAGACAACCGCTATCTTCCTGCCTTTTTGGAAACCATGGTGGACGAACTGAAAAAGCACCCAAGGGCGGACATGGTGTTCGGGAATCAGTACCTGATTGATGAACAAGGGGAGCGAATCACCAACCACGGCTGGTTCGAATTCCCCGTGGGGAGCGGAGCGGTCTGCTTCCCTCCTGCCACACCCCTTTTGAACAGAGTGGCAAACAATACCATCGGTGCGGCATTCCTCTACCGAGCAGGATGCGAAGGGGTGCTGGGCGGATATTCCCCCAACCTTTTCCTCCTGGAGGATTATGATTATTTTATGCGGATGAACAGCCTTTTTCGGATTCGACATCGAAAGGGAGAACCCCTCTACGAATATCGGTTCCATGAGGATTCCCTCACCGCACGGGATAAGGAACTGGGTATCACCGCATCAAGGCCGAGGTTGATGGCATTTGACGCCCATCGACGGAAAAAGTACCGAGAAACGGTGCTTTGCAATGTTCAAGGGATGCCGTCGGGTCTTTCAAAGTATGCCCGTCGATACGGCATCGAGACCAAGACAGAGGGAGATCCATGCTATCAGATAAAGACCTGCCCTGACGGGTATGAGGTGATAAGAAATTCTTCCTCCCTTGCCATATTGAAAAACCTGCGGAATTTGGCGGTTTTTCTGAAACTTCGTGGGTTAATGGACAACCTTTTCCGGGAAGAAAAGGAATTTTTTGAAAAAACTTCTTTACCTGAAGAAAGTAATATGATAAAATGAAATAGTTATTTGTAAATGATACGGGAGGTGTGATAAAACCATGTTCAGACAACTCTACTGGCGACTGACGGCAAAAGTCTTGTTGGCAGTCTTGCTGGCGGTGTTAATCACCGGCTGTGTGGGATTTTTCCATGTATATGATATGTTGCGGACAGAGTTCTGCACCTCTACAACCAAGGTAGAAGAAAGCACCCTTCCCTCGGCAATCGGTCAGATTATGGCAGGGTCTGCCGACTTGGAGGAAAAACTTCCTCAGGTGGAGACCTCCATCAACGCCTATGCCGGCATCCTGAAACTGGACGAGAATCGCAACTGTTTCCTCCTTTCTGCACGGGATGCATCGGTGATTGCGCCTGCGTCTTTGCAGGGAACCATGGTGGGTCGCACCGAGAACTTGGAAGACGCCATGCGTGGCGGAAAGGGAAATCATCTTTCCCTCTTTGATAAGACCATGGACTATGCGTTCTTTATTAAGAACGGCTCCAAGGTGGAGGACGGATACATCCTCTATGTTCGTGATAACAAGTCGGATATGAACAGTGCCCTGATCCAAACCGGCATCCGTACCCTTTGGGCAATGCTTGGAGGATTGATTCTTGCCGCATTGGCAGGAGCCTGGGCAACACGGGTGATGATGTCTCCCTTCTATCAGTTAAGACGACGGGTGGACAAGTTCGCAGAAGGAGATTTCAGTCCCAGTCTGGACAAGGCTCCCACGGGTGAGATGGGAAATCTTCTGCGGTCCTTTGATAAACTCGGCAATGTCATGAGCGACAGCCTCAACCAGATCAATACCGAAAAGCATAAGGTAGAAGTAATTCTGGAGAATATCACCAGTGGTATCATGGCGTTTGATACCGAACAAAAGGTAGTACATATCAATCCTGCGGCAAAGCGGATGTTTATGATAAAAAATCCCGAAGATGTGCAGTTTGACGACTTCTTCCATCAATGGAAAGGCGACATCTGCATGGCGGAGTTCATGTATCTGGACGGTTCCAAAACCGAGGAGCGGGAACTTCTGGTGGGAAGCAAGCATATCAAGGCGTATCTGGTTCCCTTCAAGATGGATGCAGAGCGGATTGCAGGTGTGGTTTGTGTTTTTGAGGATATTACCCAGCAGTTCAATCTGGAAGCGGCACGGCAGAAGTTTGTTGCGGAGGTTTCCCACGAGTTAAAAACCCCCTTGACCACCATCCGAACCTACACCGAGACTCTGCTGAACGGATACTTAGACGATAAGAAGACAGCGGCAAGCCTCCTCTCTACCGTAGAGAGCGAAGTAGACAAGATGACGGCACTGGTACAGAACCTGTTGATTCTCAATCGGTTCGATATGCAGAGGGTGGATATCCAGAAGGAACTGTTCTCCATTGACGATCTATTGCGGGAGATGGCAGATGTGTTCCGTTTGGAAGCGGAAAAGAAGGGCATGACCCTGACCTACAACCGCACCACCGAAATGCCTGAAATCTGTGCCGATCCTGACCAGATTGAACGTGCCGTTAAGAATATCATCTCCAACTCCATCAAGTATTGTGCCCGTGGCGACAAGATTCAGGTCTATGCAGGCAAACTTTACAACAACATTTATATCAAGGTGGAAGACAGCGGAAAGGGTATTCCCAAGAGCGATCTTGACCATGTCTTTGAACGATTCTATCGGGTAGACAAGGCAAGAAGCCGTGACAAAGGCGGTACGGGCTTGGGCCTTTCCATCACCAAGGAAATCATCGAGAGCCACGGCGGAACCATCCAGATCGAATCGGAATTCGGTCGGTTTACTCGGGTTACTATTAACCTTCCCATCGAAGAATAAGACAGTCGTGCTTGAAAATCAGGCAATCTGCACTCAAAACATCAACGCCGAAGAACAGTTACATACACAAAGTA
>JAZRCD010000052.1:0-2833 GCA_045635425.1 Ructibacterium sp.
CATCAGTGTGGTAGAACTGAACATTTAAGGAACCTCCATCATCGTTGACTTTTGCCCGCAAGAAAAGAGCGTCACCTGCTTCAAGTGCTTCCCAACCATTAGCGGGTTTATATCTCCATGACGACTGAGCAGCCGATGCAGTAACATTGGTTAAATCAAGTCCGTTAACTCCATACAACGCACCTTCCGGCGTTGTAACAAATTCTTTCGATGCGTCAAAATCATTCGCAAACCGAAAATCAAGGCCCGGAACAACCTCATACTCCCATTCTAAAACGTCTAACTCTTGTTGTATCCCGCTTGAATTTTCTGCAAATACCATGTTTATGGGAATCAATGAAAAAACCATAAAAATCGACAATAAATCACCAATCATTCTTTTCATAGATATTTCTCCTTCAACATCAAAATCGTTCATATCATCAATTAAATCTACATTATAAATCTAAAATACCACACTAAACCATTATAATTATTCTCATAAAAAATAGCAATAGAAAATTAAGCATTTTTTGAAAAAAATCGACCTTTTTCCTCCTATCAACAAACAAACCGGACATAAAATCCAACAATGTCTTTATTGTTAATAAAAAACCCCGAACATTCGTTCGGGGTTTTAACTTTTCTTCAAATTATCTTTGAACTCTTCCGCTTCCGTCTCCGGCAGCCAGTCCATCTACATCCGCACGAGTAACCAAGTTAAAGTCACCGGGGATGGTATGCTTCAGGGCAGATGCCGCTACACCAAATTCAAGCGCGGACTTAAAGTCCTTACCATCTAAGAATCCGCAAATGGTTCCTGCTGCAAAGCTGTCACCACCACCAACACGATCGACAATGGGAGAAATTCTATATTCTCTTGAATGATAGAACTCCTTGGTATCTCTTGCATAGATACATGCAGACCAACCATTATCGGATGCACTGTGGCTAACTCTGAGAGAGGAAATTACATATTCAAAATTGAACTTTGCAACCATTTGCTCAAAGATGCTCTTGTATCCGGCAAGTTCCAATTCACCGCTGGTAACATCAGTATCACCGGGCTTAAAGCCAAGAACCTTCTCTGCATCCTCTTCGTTACCGATACAAACATCCACATACTGCATCAGGTTTGTCATAATCTTCTGTGCCTTTTCAGAAGACCAAAGCTTTTTACGGAAGTTCAGGTCAACAGAAACCTTCACGCCATGCTTTTTCGCAGCCTTCAGGGCAACCTCAGTCAATTCAGCCGCCGCATCAGAAACAGCAGGGGTAATACCTGTGAAATGGAACCAATCTGCATCAGCAAAAATTGCATCAAAATCAAAATCTTCGGCAACTGCTGTAGAAATAGATGAATGCGCTCTATCATATACAACGTTAGATGCACGCATTGCAGAGCCTGTTTCTAAGAAGTAAATACCAAGACGCTCTCCACCCTTCGCAATATGCTTGGTGTCAACGCCATATTTTCTCAACGCAGCAACCGCACATTCACCAATGGGATTTTCGGGAACCTTGGTCACAAAAGATGCATCGTGGCCATAGTTTGCAAGAGAAACTGCAACGTTTGCCTCGCCACCGCCATAGCATACATCAAATTCGTCTGCTTGAATGAACTTCTCGTTTCCGGGAGTAGACAACCGAAGCATAATCTCTCCCATAGTAATAACCTTTGCCATATTATTTCTCCTCCATTTTTGCTAAAGCTTCCTTAACAAAGAAACTGCCACCAATTGCAGCAATCTTATCGAAAGCTAAAAATTCATCAATATTACTCCGATCAACACCGCCTGTAGGAATAAACTTAATCTGGGGGAAGGGAGCCGCCAGCGCCTTAAGTGCAGACAGTCCACCATAAACATTTGCAGGGAAGAATTTCACGGTGGTAATACCCAATTCCAACGCTTGCATAATCTCGGTAGGAGTTACACAACCGGGATAATAAGGGATATTCTTCTTGTTACAATACTTTGCAACATCAACAGAAAGACCGGGAGATACAATAAATTGTGCACCTGCTTTGATTGCATCAATACACTGTGCCTTGTTAATAACAGTACCTGCACCGATGCTCATATCGGAATATTTTTCCACCGCAAGTGCAATTGCTTCCTTAGCACATGCAGTACGGAAGGTAATTTCCGCACAGTTAATACCGTGGTTCTTCAACGCCGGCAAAATTTTGTCGACTTCTTCAAGTTCTTTGATAACTACAACAGGAATAAACTTTTCCATCAATAACAACTCCTCTTCTTTTCACATGTAAAAACTATTATATATTATAGCCCATTATTCACCAATGTCAATGATATATCTTGCAAATTTATTGCAAAAATATTGTATTTCTTAAAATCCAAAATAATTTTTTGCATTATGATAGCAAATATTTTGAGCAATCTCGGTTAAGCGTTTCATATCTTTCGGATATTCTCCATCCTCAACCCACTTTCCAAGAAGATTACAAAGGATTCTTCTGAAATATTCGTGGCGAGTATAAGAAACAAAGCTTCTGCTATCGGTAAGCATACCAACAAAACAAGAAATCATTCCAAGATTAGAAAGAGCTTTCATTTGTTCTTCCATACCATCTCTCTGATCACAGAACCACCAACCGGAACCAAACTGAATCTTGCCACGGGTGGGGCCTTGCTGGAAGTTTCCAAGCATTGTACCCATTACATAGTTATCCTTAGGATTCAGGCAGTAGAGAATGGTTTTGGGTAACAAATCTTTCTGCTCCAGAGAATCAAGAATCTTAGACAATCCCTCAGCAACCTCAAAGTCGTTGATAGAGTCAAAGCCAACATCGGGACCCAATTTTTGATACATCCGAGTATTGTTGTTTCTC
>JAZRCD010000053.1:0-5827 GCA_045635425.1 Ructibacterium sp.
CAAAATGCTTTTTAAACGCTTTAAGAAAATAATTGTAGTCGGTAAACCCAACTTGTTGTGATATTTCATTTACAGACAGATCGGTTGTCCGGAGCAATTCCTTTGCTCTGGTCAACCGTTTTGTCTTTATATAAGATGCGATGCCGCCGGGAACATATTGGTTAATCAATGCGTAAAGCCTTGTCCGGCTGATATTAAATTCTTGGCACAGTGAGGGAACATTAAGTGATTCGCCCAAATGGTTTGAAATATAATCATCAATTGCAGAAAAAAGCTTGGTTCGAGAAGGGGTTATAATCTCTTTTAGCAAGATGTAGCTGGTACAAGCTTCTAAAATTTTTGAGGCTGCTACCAACTGTTTTTGACTTTTGAATTTCACTTTTTTGACCGATTCTTGTAGCTCGGTGGAGTCACTATGTTTTTGGGCAAGCGCTAATAATGATGTCTGAAAATTTGTTTTTTCCTTACTATCGCTTACCTGCCCAAACATGACATAACCGATAATGGAGCCATTGTTCATAATGGGGGAGGTTGCCTCAATCAGTCCCGCATGGCATTGATACATGGTTAGACTTCCGGTTTTTTTACAAGTTTCAAAAGAAACTTTGTCACTCTCACAACACTGCTGATAGAAATCCTGATTCTCTCGCATACATGCGCAGAAGGGAGAGCATTCCTGGGGATAAGCAAAAATCTCGGTATAGTTTTCATCAAAGAGAACAATACGAATTCCGGTCAGGGTATAGAAGTTTTTCATCAAATCTTCCAGTTCTTTGGTATCAAATTTCAGCGACATAATTATTCCAACTTTCTGTACAAAATTACAGTTTTCTAAACGTAAATTACTATTATTATAGCAGATGATTTGATAAAATCAAGAAAAAAGTTTAAAAATCGGAAAGGAATGATTTTATGACATTTGCTTTGTATTTTGGAAATCGTGGTTTTATGCCTGCAGAACTTATCGAAGGTGCCAGAGAGGACATGGTAAAAGCTGTTACCGATGCAGGATACGATTATATTATGATGGATAAGGATGCTACCCGTTATGGGGCTGTGGAAACCAGAGATGAGGGCAGACTTTTTGCCAAGTGGTTGAAGTCCCATGAGGGTGAATATGACGGAGTAATCCTTTGTATGCCTATTTTTGTTGACGAAAATGGCGCAATCGCTGCTCTGCAGGATGCGGGAGTTCCCATCTTGATGCAGGCTTATCCGGATGAGATCGGGAAGATGGATTTCCAGCATCGGAGAGATGCGTACTGCGGAAAGTTCTCGGTTACCGATGTGTTTGAACAGTATCAGGTTCCCTATACTGTGATGACCCCCCATGTTGTACATCCCTTGACTCCAGAATTTGCACAGAATCTTCATGATTTTGCAGGTGTTTGTCGCGTTGTTAACGGAATGAAGCGCTTTACCATCGGTTGTATCGGAGCCAGAACTACTGCGTTTAAAACGGTTCGGTTTGATGAAGTTACCATGCAGCGTCATGGTATCAATGTGGAGAGTTTTGACCTGTCTGAACTCTTTGAGTTTGTCCGTGAAAAGGCTGACGATGATGAAAAGGTGCTGGCGAAAAAGGTGGTCCTGGAAAATTACACAGACTTCTCCAACGTTCCGGAAGAGAAGAAGATTATGCTTTCCAAAATCAGTGTTGTCATTGATGAATATATTGAAACCTATCATCTGGATGCTATTTCTCTCCGTTGCTGGAACGAGATGGAAACCTATTTGAGAGTGTGTCCTTGTGTTCTTATCAGTGAACTCAATGATAGAGGCATTACCGCATCCTGTGAAATTGATATGTGCAGTGCGATTACCATGCGTGCTCTGTCCCTTGCAACCCAAGGCCCGGCCGCTTGCCTTGACTGGAACAATAACTACGGCGATGATCCCGATAAGGTGATTCTGTTCCACTGCGGATCCACTGCTCAAAAACTAATGAATGGTAAAGGAACTGTTACCTCTCACAAGATGTTTGATAAGGGTGATCCCGGTAGTGGTTGGGGCACCAACGAGGGAAGAATTGCTTCTTTCCCCATGACCTTCTCCAACTGTAAAACTGAAAACGGAAAAATCACCATTTACTTCAGTGAGGGAGTGTTCACCGAAGATAATATCGAAAAGGAATTCTTCGGTTGCGGCGGTGTAGCAAAGATTGACAACCTGCAGGAGAAGTTGATCAAACTTGCAAGAGGCGGATTCAAGCATCACACCACTGTGGCGAATGGCCATGTGAAGAAAATCTTGGAAGAAGCATTCAAGTACTATTTGGGTTATGATGTTGTAAGTATTGAGGTGTAGGTTATGATAATTGGTGGACTTGATGTTGGAACCACAGGCTGCAAGTTGACAGTTTACGATGATCAAGGGAACTATCTTTATAATTCATACAAGGAATATGATGTCAGTCGTCAAAGCGGAGAGCATGAAATCGATGCGGAAATCATCTTTGATGCAGTGTGTGATGTCATCCGTGATACCGCATCGAGCTATGAATTGAGCGCAATTGGTGTAACAACCTTTGGTGAAACCTTTGTAGCCCTTGATGAGGACGATAACGTTTTGCTTCCATCCATGTTGTATACCGACCCAAGAGGCGGAGAGGAGTGCAAGAAACTCTGTGAGCTTTTGGGAGAAAAAAGACTTACAGAGATTGCAGGGGTCAAACCTCATCAAATGTATAGCCTTCCTAAGATGATGTGGATCAAGAATAATCGTCCGGAGATTTTTGCCAAAGTAAAGAGGATGCTTTTGATGGAGGACTATATCGTCTATAAACTGACAGGAGAGGCTTGTATTGATTATTCTCTTGCTGCAAGAACCATGGCCCTTGATATTCGGAACAAGTGCTGGAGTGAGGAAATTCTCCGGGCGGCAGGAATCGACAAAAATCTCTTGTCAGTTCCGGTTCCTGCGTTCCATGTTGCAGGGGAGATGAAGGAAGACGTGGCAGAATGCTTGGGGATATCCCGGTCTGTGAAAATTGTGAATGGTGCCCATGACCAGGTGGCTTCTGCTGTCGGTGCCGGAGCATTCGAAGTGGGTCAGGCGGTTGACGGAACCGGTACGGTAGAATGTGTGACTCCTGTGTTTGATAAGATTCCTGACCATGAGACGTTGTATGAGGAAGGCTACTCGGTCGTGCCTTATGTGTTTGATGGAACCTATGTGTGTTATGCACTTTCCTTTACCGGCGGAGCAACCTTAAAGTGGTTTCGGGATAATTTGTCGGAGGAAAAATCCTATGCAGTTCTCGATTCCAAGGTGAAAAGTGAGCCAACAGGAATCATGATTCTTCCTCATTTTGCCGGTGCAGCAAATCCCTACATGGATAACGATTCAAAGGCTGCAATGATTGGACTCACCTTGGAACATACCGCATCCGATATCTATCAGGCGCTGATGGAGGGTGTGACCTATGAGATTATGACGAATATCGAGCATCTTGAATGTTTTGGTATCACCCCTGAGAAACTCATTGCAACCGGTGGCGGTGCATCCTCTGATGTGTGGTTGCAGATCAAGGCGGACATTTTGAATCGTCCTATCACCACCCTTTCGGCAAAAGAAGTAGGGGCGTGCGGTACCTGTATGATGACAGGTGTTGCGATTGGTATTTATAAGGATTTGTTTGAGGCGAAAAAGGCTTTTGTGAAGGAAAAGAAAACCTTCTTGCCGAATCCTGAAAATGTAAAAAAATATCAACGGTATTATCAGGCGTATAAGAAAATTTATGCGGCAGTAAGACCGATTATAGAGGAGGCAGACCATGAATAAGTATATAGGACATCCACACCAGATTTTTGGTGTAGAGGAAATGCGACTTTCCGGTGGCAAGGGCGACGGAATGCGGGTGCTTTATGTCAGAAATGGTCTTGGACTTGAATTTTGGGTATCGGTTGACCGATGTGCCGATATTGCGAGACTGTCTTTGAAAGGAGATAATTACGGTTATTTTGCGCCTTGCGGATATGTTTCGCCCCAGTACTATGATGATAAAGGGGCAGGGTTCCTAAAATCCTTTACAGCAGGATTTTTTACTACCTGTGGATTAACTGCCGTGGGAAGTCCCTGCACCGATGAAGGCGAGGAGCTTCCTCTTCACGGAACAATCTCCAATACACCATGTGAAACGATTGCACATTGGGTTGCGGAGGACGGCATTCATATTAAGGCTATCGTTCGTGATGCGGCTCTGTTTTCTCATCAGTTAATTTTGGAGCGGGAGTACATCGTTTCTCTGGATAAGAATGAGATTTCTCTTTGTGACAAAGTGAAAAATATCGGTAGCAAGGTATCACCGTTAGAACTTCTGTATCATTGTAATATGGGTTATCCCTTATTGGATGAAAATGCTGAAATATCCATTCCGTCAAGTGAAGTTTTGCCGAGAAATGAATATGCGAGAAACGGCATCGAAAAGTGCTTGATGGTTGAAAAACCGCAAAATGATTACGAAGAAATGTGCTTCTATCATACACTTTGCGGCGAAACCGAGGTTTCTATCTATAATCCTACAATCAAAAAAGGATTAACAATGATCTATGACACGAAAGAACTCAAATGCTTTACCCAATGGAAGATGATGGGCGAAGGAGATTATGTTATGGGGTTAGAACCCGGGAATTGTCTGCCGGATGGCAGAGATGTAATGCGGGAAAAGGGAATCCTGGAATTTTTAAATCCGGGAGAGGAAAAAGTGTTCCGTTTGAAATTTGAGGCGTTTGAAGGATAAGGAGGAAAAGTATGCTTACATCATTAAACGAAATTTTAAAGGTAGCAGAAGCAAAGAAATGTGCAATTGGATCTTTTAACACCCCTAATCTTGCCAGTATGAGAGCAGTTATCGGTGCGGCGGAAGAACAAAAAATGCCGGTGATCATTATGCATGCTCAAATTCATGAAGAAATGAATGTGGCAAAAATGGAAGAGATTGCTCCCATTATGCTCCATATGGCAGACAGAGCATCGGTTCCTGTTTGTGTTCATCTTGACCATGGAACCGATATGTATTATGTCAAGAGAGCGCTGGAGCTGGGCTTTACATCTGTCATGTACGACGGATCAGAATTAGAGCGGGATTTGAACTATGCCAACACTTCGATAATCGTGGAGATTGCGAAAAAATACGGAGCATCCGTTGAGGCGGAAATTGGTTCTATGGGTGCAAGAGAAGGTGGTGGCGCCGGTGGAGAGAGTGTTTACACCGATCCTGACGATGCCAAAGATTTTGCTGAGAAAACAGGAATCGATGCTTTAGCTTGTGCTTTTGGCACAGCCCATGGACTTTACACCAAGGCTCCCAAACTGGATTTTGATCGATTGAAAAAGATAGGACAAAAAGTTTCGATTCCTCTTGTAATGCACGGTGGTAGTGGTGTTAGTCCCGCCGATTATATGAAATCTATTGAGCTTGGTATCCGCAAAATTAACTGCTATACCTATATGGCAAAGGCGGGCGGAGAAGCTGTTGCAAATCTTGAAAAAGGTATGCTTTATCACGATATTGAGTTTGCGGCAACCGAAGCTATGCGTGAGGATGCGAGAAAGTCTATTGGATTTTTCTCTATGCCTCAGAGTGCTGAATATGAGCAGTATACTCAAAGGGATAACTTTAAAGAGATTTCCCCCGAGCGCGTAGAAGACGTAGTAAAGAAAGTTATTGAAAGAATAAACAAGTAATTCATAGTTTAAGTGAATAATGATTTGCTTATAGAAAGTGGGTGTAGCGATTATGCTACACCCGCTTTAATTTGTTTACTGAAATTTCTGGCGGTATTCTACCGGTGAGCAGCCGAAAAACTACTTGAAGGTTTTGGAA
>JAZRCD010000054.1:0-5641 GCA_045635425.1 Ructibacterium sp.
AGAACACGATATGCCATTGTCGCCATATCCTGACGCTTAATAAATGCCGTAGGATTGAAATTGCCATACTCGTCGCCACGAGCAATTCCTAACTCTTTTGCCATTCCGACTTCCATAAAATAATAACTGTCGGGAGAAACATCATTAAAATTATTTGCAAAATCAGTTGTCTTGCCAAGAATTCGTAACAGCAACGCCGTATTATCCGCACGTGTTATATAGGACCCGGGAGCAAAAATCGTCTCACTCTGTCCGCGGATGATCCCTTGTGACGCAAGAGCATTAATTTCTTCTAAAGCCCACCAATAATCATCAAGATCTGTAAACTTATTAACATATCCTTCGGTGGATACAGGACCGGAAGGTGTGGTATTTACAAACGGTTGTGTCACATCGGGATTAGCCTCAGGAACGACATCCGGAGCATTTATCGATCCCTCAGGACTTTCCTCTTTAACACCTTCCTGCTTGTCCGGCACAATCTCCGTAACATCGTCTTGGAGATTGGCATTTACTTCTTTCATCAAAGATGCAATTAAAGTGTTATTCAGGAAAGAATTATACGTAAACATACAATATCCTGAAATGTTTTCATTTTCACGACCGATTTGAATATGTTTTCTTAACTCATTTACACCATTTTGACCCGCCCATGCCGCAGTTGTGCTGGACACGGTACGATATGCACCTTCACCAATATAAAGTTTAACATCCGTACCCTTTACCAAATCAGACCACCAATCACATAAGACATTGTAGTCAGCAATATTATAACCAATATTCCAGTAAATCTGTGGCATGATATAATCAACCCAACCGTTTTCAACCCAAGCTTTTGAATCAGCATATACTGTGTTATAGGAGCCGCCGCCTCTTGTTTTACTACCACCCGGAGCATCATAATCATTCGCCCAGATACCGCGAGGACTGATACCAAACTGAACTTCAGGTTTTACAGCATGGATTGCTTCATCCATTTTAATTACCAATTGATTAACCATGGCACGTCGCCAGTCCGCTTTGTTCGGATACTGATCCTTGTAATAAGAATATGTGCCATCATCATTAAAACTTCCGTCCGGATAGAAATAATCATCCATGTGCAGACCATCAACATCATAGTTTTGCACAATTTCCAAAGCGCCATCCACAATCAACTGAATGGTGTCTACCTCACCGGGGTTATAATACATCTTTCCGTTTCCGTCCTTGATAACCAATTCCGGGCGAAGAACAGCCGGGTTATTTGCAGCAAGTTTGCTATTATCCGATGAAGATGATGTAATACGATAAGGATTAATCCACGCATGTAACTCCATACCACGCTTATGTGCTTCTTCAACCGCAAACGCAAGAGGATCAAAACCATTATCCGGCGCTACCCCTTGTTTGCCCGTGATATATCTTGACCAGGGAAAAATTTCTGACTTATAAAAAGCATCGCTGGCAGGACGAACTTGAAAGAATATTGCATTAAAACCCATGCTCTTACAATTATCAAGAAGGTTAATCATTTCATTTTTCAATGTTTCTGAATTTCCGGTTTGCCGAGTGGGATAGTCAATGTTACCAACGGTAGAAACCCAAACACCACGCAGTTCCTTTTCTTTTGCCGAAACAACATTCTCAGAGAATGGTTGATAAAAAATCCCAACCGATACCGCCATACATATAATCAATGCAAGCAACCGTAAAGAAAAACAACTTTTCAATCTCATAAAAACACCTCTTTTTTTGCTAATGTGAGAATTTAACCCATCATTTATTTATATGAAACATAAAAAAACGCAATGCATTTTTCTGTTAATATTTCATGGGAAATCATTGATTTTTGACCTTATCAAAAGATTAATTTCTTTGAAATAATAACACAAAACCTCGGAAAAGTCAATTTCCGAGGCCTTATCGTAACACATTATTAACATTTACGCCACAATTATGTTCTATTTATTTACAGAAGTTTTCTACATAATTATCCATTGCATCGGCAATGATTTTAATGGCTTCTTCTCTTCCTTGAATCTCATTTACAGCAGTTTCCTTCTGTTCAAGGTTTTTGTAAACAGTGAAGAAATGCTTCATTTCATCGAAAATATGATTGGGAAGCTGATCAATATCAGAATACATATTATAATTAGGGTCATTAAAAGGAATCGCAATGATTTTTTCATCCATTCTTCCGTTGTCAATCATGGTAATAACACCAATAGGATATGCACGAACCAAAGACATAGGCTCTAGGGGCTCTGCACATATTAACAAAACATCCAACGGATCATTGTCATCGCCATATGTGCGAGGTATAAAACCGCAGTTAGCAGGATAATGTGTGGATGTATAGAGGATTCTATCTAAAATAATATATCCTGTCTCTTTATCAAGTTCGTATTTTTTCTTACTACCTTTAGAAATTTCGATCACACAAATAAAATCTTCTGTGGAAACACGTTTGGGTGAAATATCATGCCATATATTATTCGCCACGATTAATACCTCCATTCCTTTTTATCTTAGTATACCACATAAAAGCAGTTTATTCAATATACAAATATGTTATCAAAAGAAAAAAGATGCAAACAAAAGTTTGCATCTTTTAAATTGTTATTTAATCTGTGCGCCACCAACACTTGCAATTTCTTTCGAAACCAGTTGAACAGATTTAATACCCTCGTCCAAAGGCGCAACAACCAAATCCTCGCCGGCATTCAATGTATCAACAAAATATTTCAGTTCGTTATAATAACCACCAAGGCTGGAGAGATTACCACCGATATCGTTGTTACCTTCAAATGCAGGTTTGATTTCAGGCTTGATAACCCCGCCTTCGACCGGGTAAACAGCCAAACCATTAGCATCATTTACAATGGTTGCTTTCTCACACTTTACGCGGAAAGTTGCAGTAAAGGGGAAATCAGCAGGGTAGTCCCAACAACCTTCCACTGTTACGGTTGCCTTGGGATACTTGAAAGTGGTAAAAATCTGTTCGATCATACCATTCTCGTCTCTATCCGCATGGGAAACCAAACTATCAGGTTCACCAAGCATAAATCTCATGAAGTCAACATCATGAATATGTAAGTCCAGAGCCATGGAACCGCTCTTTTCAGCAATATGAAGCCAGTTTTCCCAACCCCATGTAGGGAAGTTACTGAGTCTCTGGAATACAGCGGTGCGTACTTCACCGTATTCTTTTTTATCAATGGCTTCTTTTAACCATACATATTCATCCCACATTCTGATAACCTGACCAACCTGCACCTTAGCGCCGGTCTCCTTTTGGGTATCAAGCAGAAGTTTACCTTCTTCTTCAGTCATACATACAGGCTTTTCAATGAATACATTTTTACCTTTTTTCATTGCGGCAACCGCATGTGCTGTGTGAAGATAGGTAGGCAGACAAATATCAACCACATCAACATCAGCATTTGCAATCAGATCGTCACCGGTAGCAAAAATTTGTGCACCGTGAAGTTTTGCTACCTCTTCTGCTTTTTCAGGTCTAACATCCGCAACCGCAACAACCTGCACGCCATCAATAACATTATAGCATGCCGAATGCATTCCGCCCATAAAACCGCAACCAATTAAACCAACTTTTAACATAATTATTTCCTCCCTAAAATTTTATCCATCGCATTGGATGTATTGTATACAATTGTCTCAGGATATTGACGATACGGAGGGAGCATTTCCGCTGTTACCCAACCGTCATAGCCAATACTGTCAAGAGCATCTTTTACCGCAATATAGTCCACATCACCTGCAAGAATATCAACAAAGCAATTAAGGCCGCCGGGATCCTTGCGATAATCCTTAAAATGAACCTTCTTGATACGCTTATTTAAAATGTTGATCCAATGTTGAGGGTATCCGCAATATACCACATTACCAACATCAAAATAAGAGCCGACAAAAGGAGAATTGATGCTATCAATTAAATCACGCATCTCAAGAGGAGACAGCAAGAATTTGTTCCATACGTTTTCAATACAAATTTCTACGCCATAGGACTCTGCAACAGGAGCAAGTTCCAGCAACGCTTCCTTACATCTGTCATAAGCAACATCATAAGGAATCACTTCGCTACCCGGTTCAAAATCAACACCTACTGCACCGGGAACAACCAAAATAGATTGCATACCCAAATAAGATGCCAGTTCCAGTTGTTTTTTTGTAATGTTTTTTGCTTTTTCTCTCATTGCAGCATCGGATGCTGAATAGTTGGTTTGCCAATAAAGGCCACTTGCCATGCTATACAGTTCTATACCATATTGAGCTGCCAGACTCTTAATCTGTTCCATGTCCTCTTTGGTGCTGTTTAAGTTAACGGGGCCATCTTCTGCAAGAGCAAGTTCCACACCATCAAACCCTGCATCGGATGCCAAAGCAAAAATCTTTTCAATGTCCGTTTCAGCAAACGACCATACGCTAATTCCTTTTTTCATAAATAATTCCCCTTCCTTTTGGTGCACAAAAATCTTTTATCTGTGCACAAATAAATTTTTTGTATAAAAAAGCCTAATTTTTGAATCAAAAAGTACATTGTTTATCATCCTCTTCTATGTTATACTATTTATCAAAAAATAGCAATATATTTTTATCTACAAATATTATATTTTTGTAAAGTAGGTGATTGCTCATGAAACCGAATTACACAGCACAACGCCTTTCTAACTTCATAAATGTAAACAAAATAGTAACCGTTCATCATTATGAATTTTCAAAAGATTTCATCTTTGACGGGGAAAGTCATAACTTTTGGGAAATGGTATACATTGACAAAGGACAGGTGAAAATCTCTGCTGATTCACGAGAGTTTTATCTCAAACAAGGGCAAATCACTTTTCATAAACCAAACGAATTTCATACCATCTCTGCGGACGGTGTAAACACCGCTGATGTTTTTGTCATTTCATTTGTCAGCACATCCTCATCCATGTCCTTTTTTAAGAGTAAAATCATTAATCTTCCTGAGAAATTAAAGGTAAAAATGTTTTCTTTAATTCAAGAAAGTCTTGATGCATTTGAGACAATTGATCTTTCTTGCCAAGAACTTAAAGGGAAACCTAACGTTCCCATTGGCGGACAACAAATGATTCGCATCCACCTGGAGGAACTCCTGATTATGTTGATTCGTCAGGAAAACAACGAAGATAAACCGTCTTTCTTTCCCACAAAAGAAAGTATGGAAAATCATCTTGTTGAGCACATGATTAAACTCATTGACGAAAACGTCTACAAACGGATATCTGTGAATGATTTATGCGAGTCCATGAACTACTCTCGCGCGTATCTTGCTAAGATTTTTAAATCATCCACAACATTATCCATCGGCGAATATATTACAAATGCAAAAATCAATGAGGCAAAAAAATTAATTCGCGAAAACAAATATACTTTTGTTCAAATATCCGATATGCTTCAGTTTGATAATCAACATTACTTCTCCAGAGTATTTAAAAAAGTAACAAACTTCACCCCGTCTCAATACAAGAACTCTGTTTTGTAAATGATCAGTCGAAAACATTGAAGGGTGATAATAAGGTTATATCGCATTTCATAAGCCAAACGAATTTCACACACTTTCTTCTGTTTAGATTTGAAAATCAACATTATTTTTCTCGTGTCTTCAAGAAGATAA
>JAZRCD010000055.1:0-6676 GCA_045635425.1 Ructibacterium sp.
AGTAACTCCCCGGAGCAATATGGTTCAGGAGTCCACATTCCCATCTTCTCTGGGAAAGCAGATCCATGGATGCCTTAGGCATTGCAGTCTCTCCAAAAGCATAGTAATTCGACAACATCTGGTTTCGACCATCACCTGCATAAAGAGCTTGCTCTCTCCATGGTCCATCCTCGAAATGCTCGTGCATACAATTGTGGAGAGTATCCATACTTACTTGGTAGATTCTATCAAAAAGCCGATCTCCTGACTTTAATTCACTCCGGAAAGGAACCGGATATTCTACCCTCTGGATTCCAAGTGTATAAATCTTACGAATCCCCTTATGGGAAAAGATTTGTAGGTAGCGACCTGCAAAACGATGAATATAACAAGCAATCTTCTGACGACCTTCTCGACAGATACAGCGAAAACCAAAGTTGCGCTCACCAACGTAGGAACGAACCCTCAAATCCTCCAGATGTTCTCCGAACGCAATATCGATGATACTGCCTTCCTCTGCATCAACTTCCAGAACATAGTATCCCACCGTTTCTTTTCCCAAATCACGAATCCAGAAGTTGTTCTCGCCTTGAGGAGTAATCACACCATCTTGCTCATTTAAGAACTTCCATTGGTCTCGATGTCCTAAATATGCATACTGCATCTGTTTTGCAGGAGTTTCTCCCTCAGCTGGGATAAACTCACCCTGCGCAATAACCTTACCGGTACAAAGTTCCGTAAGTGCCAATCCGGGTATGGGACGCGGAAGATAGGTTGCCTGAGAATCCTCCATCACAACAGCCTTTCCCCATAATTCACTTACATAGTTTTCTCGCCACCCATCATCACCTCTTAAGTCAAAGGCAATATTAAATGGACGCTCATAGCAAATTCTTTCCACACCTTCGGTCAAAAACTCTGCAACGTGGCTGACCTTGGTTTCACCCGAGCTGGCGAGAAGAGTCTCATCTTCCGCATAAACAGCAAATTTTACCATGGGAATTCCCGCCGCACGCTGGCTGGAATCCATTCCCTGAGAATAACCCAAAACAGACAGAAGATTACACCCCTGCTTACAGAACTCTCCAATCGCATATGTATCATAAATTTTCTTATCCGGATAGTCACCGTATTGACCAAATCCTACCAAATGACCATTGATATATACTTCATAATTGGTATCCGCACAGATAGAAAGTGACAAATCTTCCTCTCCATCTACTTTAAAATTCTCTTGAAACCGGAAATACTGGTTCTCCCCATTTTCCTCAGTTCCCCAAATAGCAAGAGCTCCATGTTTTTCAAAAATATTCATGACAATCACCTCTTCTTTTATGACACCAATTATACTACACTTACCATTTCAGATGTCTTCCGTTTATGCTTTCTTGTTGATGTTATATGCTTTTTAGACCCTTCCTTTTGTAATATTTGTAAAATTATTTTGTCAAAATTAGTAATTTATACAAAAAAACACCGCAGGGAATCCTGCGGTGTTTTATCTTCTCATCATCTTTATTTGGGCATACCATCCTGGTATCTGTCATATGCTGCCTGATAGATCTCTACCATCTCTTTCACGCCCATCTTTTCCATTTCGCTCACGTACTTCTTCCAGTTTGCATCGTTCAGTTCTTCCTGACCGCAAATCCACTTTGCTCTCTGTGTCTCCGTCAGGTTGAAGATGTCGGTGGTGATCTCTGAGAGTCTGTCTGCTTCCTCTACTGCATAGTAGGGGCGAGGCCAGGTTTCGTTATCCAGATAGGGTTCATACTCATTGTATAGTTCCATCTTTGCTTCCTGACCTTCCATCCATGGCAACTTTTCGCTACCATACAAATCCTCAGGCAACCAACAAGGAACACCGCTGGTCAGCACACACTGATAGAGATAGGATGCAAAGTATTTTCCCTCAGGTAGTTCATTCCAAACTACATTTCCCTTGTCATCGAAAGACAGGGTTGAATTGGGCGCCGCCTCGCCAAAAGCATTCTGGATGGAGTTGTCAACCTCATACATCTTATCTGCCCACTTCAAAACGTTTGCAGGATTTTGACAGGAATTAAATATAACCAAAAAGTCTTTTGTGCCGATGTATCCGGGATGGATTCTCCACACAGGCTTCACCTTGCCATCCGCACTCATGGGAGGGATAACCACATATTCATCCGCATTCAACATAGGATTCGCATTAGACCAAATTACACCAATGGTGGAAACGGGAGTTTGTAATTTTGCCGTAAACTGATTACCATCATGTGTAAAAGCCTCCATATCCAACAGACCTTCGCTATACAAATCTCGATAGTATTCCAGCATAGCTCTCCATTCCTTCAGGATGGGGGTAAACTTAACTTCACCCTTTTGAACAGTGAGCCAAGAATCCCATGTACCGAACTTGGTTGCCATACCAAAAGAGGAAAGCAACACCTCCGGATAAGAAACCGCACTTGTGGTGTTAAAAGTCAACGGAATCTCGTCTGCTTTTCCATTGCCGTTAGGATCCTTTTCTTTGAATGCTTTCAGAACATCTTTCAACTCAACCAAAGTGGTAGGAATATTCAAACCAAGTTTATCAAGCCATACCTTGTTAATATAGATATAATTTTCAATGTAATCAGGCATAAATTCCTTTAATCCGGGCAGAGTGTACATATGACCGTCAGGAGCATTCAAAGCCGCTCTGATTTCAGGTCTCTCCTCGAACATCTTATAGATGTTGGGTGTGTCTTCTTCATTAATATAATCCTCGATGGGAAGAATAATACCATTTGCCGCAAACTGTGAAATGTCAGCGGGCTGAAACTGATTACCAATAACAACCTGGGGAAACTCACCTGCTGAAATTTGCTGGCGCAACACATTGGCGCCATCAACTTTAGCCATATAATCCCATGTTATGGGAACATCGGTCATTGACTCCAAGCGTTTTAACGCCATGTCGCGCACTCCCTCGGGTGCCTCATCACTCTCCGTTGGAATCAGTACACTAAAACCACCATTTTCTTTTTGTTGCTTCTGGAGTTCACTGAGATTGGAGTTGCTTCCGCAACCGGTCAAACAAAGGACAACCATCAAAAGTGCCATACTGAAGCAAATACTTTTTTGAAATAATTTTTTCATAGTTACATCTCCTTTTATCTTTATTATTTACCACAACATCATTCAGTTTTTCTGTACATTTCACCCCCTCTGTGAAAGGGGAAAAACTCATACAATAAATAAGACATAACGGGGATGTACTTCATTTTCCGGTATAACTATATCCACTACCGGATACGCCACATAAGCACATGTCGTCAAGCAACCAATCGTAATGATGCTATTTACACTCCACACATAAACTTCCGATTGAAAACTCGCTTCCGACTATCTTTTGTATTGAAATTGTTTAAATAACCAACGAGTTGATTGATTTTCTGATTGCAAGCAGCGCAGCACCACGGACTGCATAATTCTCACTATCAGAATATACGATATCTATCTTGCAGTTCAACCGACTCAATTGTTCGGAAAGGTTGGTTTCAAACAACTCATGATACTGCATGAGCTCCCCTGTTAAAACAACGGCGCCAGCATGAAAAATGCTTACCATATTTTTTATAATAATAGACAATACGGGAATCAATTCGTCTATAGAATTCTGATTAGGAAGATTATTTTCAAGGCAGGGAGAAATATACGCTTCTGCACACCCACGATTGCCACACGAACAGGGTTTCCCGTCCGGAACAATAATGTTATGTGCTATTTCCAAAATTCCCGTGTCCTTTAATATTTTATTTCTTACAGAAACTGCCATACCAATACTTTTATCAATACGAAAAAGCAAGAGATTCCCTTCTCGATTTTCTAAAAACGGATAAAGAAGACAATCCGGGTCATGCTCAATAAAAACCTCTACTTGAAATTGTTGCTTCAGGATATCCCCAAGGGGAACACTGCTCCAATCCTTTACATCGGGAAACATAACCGATATTCCATTTTTAGAATCGACAATACCCTGCACAGCAACACCCATTGCAATGATTTCTCCACTTTTAAAATCTGAGAAAATGGTTGATACAAATGCAACAATTTCATTCAGCATGCTATCCTTCCGATCAGCACATACCGGTGCTTGATATTCTTTCATAATCTCCCCGGAAAGATTTGTTACAATAGCCTTCAATCCTGTTTTGTTGATATCAAGACCTATGACAAAATTCGTTTTTGTGTTAACACTGACCACGCTGGGTTTTCTTCCGCTTTTGGCTATCGTGGTTTGTTTTTCTTCCACAATATACCCATTTTCCAAAAGCCGATTGACAATTTTAGTCATTCCGCCCCAACTGAGGCCGGTCATGTCTGTAATCTGCTTTCTGGAAAGCTGTCCGTTTTTCTGAATGATATCCAAGACGGTGGAACAATTCGTATTGGTTATATCTTCGACATTCATATACTTTTTCAAAAATAGCACCTCTTCTAATAAAAGTATTAGGGTTAATTCCAAATACTCGTATTATAGCACTAAAAAACCGAAATTGTCAATTTATGCCCTCACTTATTTTTAAATGTATTATAGTAATGAATGATATTCTCAAAAGATTTGTCTGCCCTATCTAAACCGCAGATTGTTTCCAAAATAGACTCCGGCGTGTGTTCACTCTTGATTTTTCTCCACTCCTCTTCTCCCTCGTTGTCATAAAGAAGCATAGCCGCAACGGTCATTTCAAGGATAGATGCATCTTCGCCGTATTTGTTGATCAAGAGCATAGGACCAATGATTCTCTCCGTTTTTCCAAGTTTTCTTTGGGGTTCTCTTGCATTTCTTGCAACGGTATCCACAATTGTTTTATCGCAAAACTTATTTTTGGAAAGGAGAGCAAACTCCTCCTGATCTTCCTTGTCGTAGCCAAACTCTGCGCATAGAACCTTATTGGTTACTGCATAGTTTCGATCAAGTAGTTCAAGAACTTCCGGGTCATTTGCAGCCTTTGCATAATCGGTATAACCTCTCAGGTACCCAAGGTATGCAATCACACAACTTGCGGCATTATAAGTGAACAACTTTCGAGTCAGGAAGTTTCCAAACTCCTTGACCGGCTTAATAGCTGCAATTTCAGGAACATATCCGTCAAGCAAATCTGCATCACATTGCAAATAAGGATAGTTTTCAGAAGAAATATCGAGACCTCCGTTTTCAATGGTGGTACAGAACACCGTGGACTCACTGACTGAAATGTTATCCATACCAATGGTCTCTCTGAGCACCTTAGACGGATTGGAATAATTTTCAGCAGTAATAATATAATAATGATTTTGGGAAGAGAGTTTTGGTTTCAGTTTTTCCCCTACATCCTTCAAATTAGGACCGCACACAGAAACAACAATTAGTTCTGCATCGGAAAGGTCAGCATTCCCCCATGTATATGCGGTATATCCGGAAACCTCAACAGTATCCCTTACTCCACCGAAGAAGCTCACCCGAAAGCTCTTCTGTTCATTTAATTCCTTAACCAACGTTTCGTCTTTATCAACGAACACAATTTCCGCATTTGCCTCATGAGCCAATCTACCCACAAAACCTCTTCCGGTTTTTCCTGCGCCAACAATAACAATTTTACTCATTAATGTATCCCTCCGCCTTAAGCATCTCAATTTTTTCTTTCACCAAAGTTGCAATGGTGCCCTTGGGATCCAGTTTACATACATTTTCAAGAATATAGTCTACACCATGCTCTCTTCTCATTTCACCCAATTGATTTGCAAATTCGTCCCCTTCGCTTTTGTAATAAATTGCCGCAGCAATGGCAATACACAAGTTTTCCGGCTTGATTCCGTAAGAATCTACCAAGCGGGCAGAACCCACCAAACGATCGTCAGGACCTAATTTTCGTAATGGATCTCGGGCGTTTCTTTCGATAAAATCCACAATGGTATAATCCTGCAATTTTCTCTTGGATGTTAAGGTAAACGCCAACTGTTCTTCAAGGGGGAAGTTATGTTTCAGTGATAATGCCTGCGCTGTTTCCATATAGACACCCTCTAGAATCTTCAGGATTCTTTCATCATGGGCAGCATCTGCAATTTTCTCATATCCAAACAGGGCGCCAACATACGAGGTGGTTCCGTTTGCGGCATTGTATGTATAGAACTTTCTCTCTAAAAATCCGGTAAATTCCGCAATCAGCTTGAGTCCCTTAATATCCGGAAGAGTTCCCTTTAACCTCGAGGAATCCACAGGGAGCTCCCAATAATCCTGAACATTAACCACCAAGGGATCTTTATCCAAAAGTTCTTGATCCGCCTCAATAGCACTTCTCATAATTACTGCTTCGGTAATACCAACATTTTGTTCAAAATATCCCTTTACGCCGGGATCGGTGATCAACTCAGAAATACCATCTCTCAAAATGGTTGCAGGCTGTTTCCAGTTTTCACAGGTAACTATATTAAGGACTCCGCCACGTTTTGCCTTTTCTTCAATACCAGCAGCCAGGAAGGGAACAATTTCTCCCAAATTCTTTCCACCTACTGCATTGAATACTGCATCGGCTTCGGCAATGACATTGGCAATTTTCTCCTTATCCGAAAAGCCCAAAGCTTTCACGTTTTTTACCACGCAATTCTTTTCACTGTTGCCCAAAATATTGACGGTATATTCTTCCCGTTCGTTGATTAAATCCACCAAGGAGTCAAATTTTTCCACAAAGGT
>JAZRCD010000056.1:0-10353 GCA_045635425.1 Ructibacterium sp.
GTGACCGTCAATGACTTTTACCGCCCAACCGAATGCTTCCAACTTGGTTCGAAGATCCCGAAGGTCGATAACATCTTCCGAGTGTCCCAACGCCTGCACCTGGTTGTAGTCCACAATCAAGGTCAGGTTGGAAAGATGCTCCTGTGCGGCAAACATAATTGCTTCCCAGGTAGAACCTTCGTTCATATCACCATCACTGGACATACAGAAAATTCTGCGGTCGCTCTTGGCATACCGAGCGGCAATTGCCATACCAACCGCCACGGGAAGTCCGTGACCCAAAGAACCGGTAGAGAACTCAACCCCCGGCACCTTATGACTGATATGCCCCATCAGTTTTCCGTCATCGCAGTAGTACCGTTCCAACCATTCGGTAGGAATGAACCCTTTCTGTGCCAGAGCGGAATAAACTGCCGCCGCAGCGTGTCCTTTACTTAAAATAAATCTGTCCCGATCCTCCATTTTGGGATTCTTGGGGTCTACCTTTAAAATCTTTTCGTAGAGCACTGCAATCATTTCTGCCATAGAGAGCATACTACCCACATGGCCACTCTGTGCTCGATTGGTCATCTTAACAGAATCAATCCGAATCTGTTTTGCCATCTGCTTACATTGTTCCATTCGTTTTCATCCTTTCTTTTATAGAAACTCATCATAACCTTCAAAATAGAATACGCTCTTCACAAAGCCTTCCTCCCGACGAATGGAATCCTCCATGGCGGTTTCAATATCTTCGGCCTTGTACTTGTGGGAAACCAAAGGTTTCATATCAAAAATTCCTGCCTCGAACAGTTTGATGGTTCGTGGCCAATAACGGGAATATTCCTTTTCAGAGTCAATGGCAGGAGAGGTGTGAATCAACCGATGCCCCTTGGTATGCTCGGATTTCAGGTCAATGGTTCTGGTCTGTCTGTGCCAGCCGTAGAGGTAGATATCCCCTGCCATGCCACAGAGTTTCACCGCCATATCAAGACCTGCCTGAGAACCGGTTGCCTCAATAACTTTGTCAAAGGTGCCCTCTACCTCATCGGGGTGAATGGCAATTTTTGCACCACATTCCTTTGCCTTTTCCCGACTGCTTTCCTTCAGGTCACAAACCACAAATTCGCTCATGGGGTACCCGTGAATCATTTGAATCATCAAAAGCCCCATAAATCCTGCACCGATGAGCAGAACCCGATCCCCCGGTTTAATGTCCATGTAACTTACCGCGTTGACAATGGATGCCGCAGGTTCAATGACCCAGTTGGCAGGATCTCCGATATTGTCGGGGAGTTTAAAGGCAAACTGTGCAGGACCAATCAACTTTCGGGACCACTGCCCCATATACCAACAACAAGCCGCATAGTCACCCGGTTTTAAGTGGGTAACATTCTTACCTACCTTTACCACCCGATGCACCGCCTCATGACCGGGTACCATGGGATAGCGGGGATGGGTCAGGTCTCCTTTGTAGAGGGAAACCTCGTGGGTACAGATGGAGCCCAAAACCGCCTCCACCTCAATCTCATCGTCCCCAACCTCGCCGTTTTGGAGAGCATAAACCTTGGTGCCGTGCTCGTCCTCTTCCTGCAGAGTGGGTTTGTAGATGTATTCGTCTTTTAGCTCTTTGTACTCAATACTTCCGATTTCGTTCAGAATAATCGCTTTCTTTTCCATAAAATTCTCCTATTGTTCCTTGTTTACATTGCCGTTCATGGTGATACCGCCATCGCAAGGAATGATAACACCATTTAAATATGCACCCTCGTCAGAACCTAAGAATGCCGCAAGATTTGCCACATCTTCAGGTGTTCCCCATCTACGAAGAGGGGTAATTTGCTTTAAGAAAAAGTCATTATCAAAATTCGGGTCATTCAGATTACTCTCTTTTACCATATCGGTAGCAATTGCAGCAGGCGCAATGCAGTTGGTACGGATGTTATACTTGCCATAATCCACAGCCATAGAGCGTGTCAATGCAATGGTTGCGCCTTTGGTGGCAGAGTATGCGGCACATCCGGGAATGCCCACAACGCCGGCACTGGATGCGGTGTTGATGATAGCACCGCCCTTCTCCATCATCAAAGGAATGGCGTACTTGGAACAGTAGTAGGTACCATTTAAGTTAATGGAGAGCACCCTATCCCAGATATCGGAGGGAACCTCTCCAAGGCAGGTGTCTCTTCCACCCAAAAAGACAGAGGCGATGTTGTAAAGCACATCAATGGTTCCGTACTTCTCCTGAATTTGTGCAAAGGCGGATTGGACGTTTTCTTCATTGGAAATATCCGTCTTGATAAAAGTAGCCTCGCTACCTTTTGCTTTTAAATTCTGTTCCATTAATTTACCTGCGATTTCGTTAATGTCCAGGATGACAACCTTTGCACCCTCCTTGGCAAAGATCTCGCTTCCTGCTCCGCCGATGCCGTCCGCACCGCCGGTAATGACTGCAACTTTGTTTTGTAATCTCATAAAAATCCTCCCAACAAAATGTAATAGATAATTCTAGAGAAACGTTTCTCTAGCGAGCAAAATAAACCGCAATACACATCTTACGTCTTATTTTGAAAAGGGTTTACTTTTTTACGCCATAGTCTCCAACATTTTTAATGTAACCTCATAAAGAAGTGCTTCGCTGTTTAAATACCGCTTTGCTTCCTCTACCATATACTCGCCCATACGGAAACACTCGTTTCCGGCAGAACCTGCCACGTGGGGGGTTAAGAAAACATTTTCCATGGTATATAGCTCAGAATCTTCTTTCGGGGGTTCGGGATGAGTAACATCCAGCACTGCAGTCCGCTCCGGCTTTTCTTTCAGAGCACGAATTAAATCAGCCTCCACTACCTGAGCACCACGCCCGGTGTTGATAAACACACCATTGTCCTTCATCAAAGAGAAGTGTGCATAATTCATCATTCCTACTGTCTCCGGAATATTAGACACGTGATTGGTAATAACCTGACATTCCCGGAACAGTTCTTCCAATGTTACTAAAGTAACACCAAGTTTCTCAGCCTTTTCAGCGGAACAAAACGGATCATAAGCACAAACTTCCAACCGATATGCTTTCAATCGCTCTGCAACACTTGAACCAATAGCACCCAACCCAACAATACCTACTTTGGTGTCGTAGTTGCCCGGGAAGGAACGGAAATGTTCTGCCGAATTTGTTCTTTCTGCCAAACTTGTGCATCTTCTTGCACTCTGGTAAAAACCTTTATTCGCAAGGATAATCTGTGCTGTTGTATACTCTGCCACCGGAACACTGTTTGCCTGCCATGCACTAACCACTCTAATGCCCAGGTTTAAAAAGGGTGTGGCAAAACCTTTTACAGTTCCTGCTCCGTAGAAAATAATTTTCAGATTGGGGAAGAATTCTTTGATTTCTTCCTCGGTAAAAGCCACCATTCCCCAGGTGGAAAAAATGCAATCCACATCCTTGATTTCGTTTATATTATCCCGGTTATAGACACCCTCATAAAGTTCAAACAATTCCCCTATGTTTTTTGTTAACTCCTCGTTGTAGACGATATCTACATTCCTCTCACATACAAAAGCCGCTTTCAACATACTTTCTCTGTCCTTTCTTTCATCACTGAATTATAGTATAAATTTTAATTTAAAACACATATACATCGGACGATATCAAACTTACAGTCTGTCAATATCCGCCAAGATGGAAAGGTGCGGACGAACCGGGAGCACCGGATTGATTTGCACCTTTTCTCGTCCATAGCTATTCTTGCTGACAAAGTAATCGTAAGCCACCTGAATAGCTTGTCTTCCCACATCGTCCTGATTCTGACAAATGGTCGCCTTTGCAATATCCTTTTTCATATAGTACTGAAGTTCATCAAAAACATCGGTACAAATCAAGGCAATCTTGTCTTCCAATCCTTTCTCTGCAATATATTTGCAGACAGAAAGCGAAGTCGCGGTAGACACGTAAACACCATTGGCGTTTGCCGCACAGATTTGGTCCATACATTCGTAAGCCGCCTGATCATCGTCTCCGGTCTCAAAAGAAGCAACAACAGTGCCCCCGTGGTCAAGAACCCGCTTTTGAAAAGCCTCTGTTTTTTCTTTATGAGGCTTAACTCCCATTGACCCCGTTAAAACTGCCGCCCGAAGATCTCGCCGGTGAAGAATATGCAAAAAGTCCGCCGCAAGATTCCCGGAAAGATTGGCATCAATGGCAATGACCGAAGTTGCACCTTCGGTTTCAAAACTATCTCCCGCAAAAAATACGGGAACGCCCATCTTTCGCACATCGGAGAAGAAAGTTTTTTCTACCGAGTAATTAGACGGACAATAAATCAAAGCATCAATTTGTTTGTTCTTTATCCATAAGGTCAGTTTCTCTGCTTCCTCTTTGGTAATGTCAGATGCCAGATAGTAAAACAATCCCTGCACCTTATATTTTTGCAATAATAATATTTTTTCTTCCATACCCTTTTTCATAGATGCAAAATATTCATTCCATCGAGAGGGCATAACGATTCCGAGTTTTATATCTTTTCGAGCAAGAGTTTGTGCAATACTATTTACCACATAGCCCATACGCTGTGCGGTTTCAACGACCTCTTTCCTCTTCGCCTCGCTAATACCCGGTTTTCCGGTTAATGCTTTGTGAACAGTAGAAAGAGAAACATGCAATTCTTGTGCAATATCCTTAATTGAGACTTGTTTTTTCATAGCAACTCCTTATATGAGAAACGTTTCTCCAGATTATAGCACAGAGAAATAGATTTGTCAACTTTTTTGCACAGTAACCCCTTTCTTTGAACCAGTGGTGTTATAAAAATTATAAATAAACATAGGTACCAGATGAGATGTCTAGCCTGTTAAGTTTGAAGTAAAATAACATGATTAAAGTTATTGTCGATAGCAGAGCAGAGTAAAATTACTTTCGATTTATAAAAGGGGCACCCGTCTTTTCTGTTTTTAAATTGAAATCCCCCGACATTTTTTAGTGGGATAAACTTCCATATTCTGTTCAATATTTTGAAGAAAATTGCCACTATAGTTATTCTTCTTTCTGTTGCTTTTTTTCGTATTTTTTGCTATAATAAAGGAAACTTTATCACAAAATTATTCAACCGTTTTACATGCAACAAGGAGGCAAACGAATGAAAAAATTGAGATTATTAACAGGCATTTTATCGGCCATTGCTTTCATAACCCTTTGCCCCGGCGGGGTCGTTATGGCTACCGAAAGCGAAGACGCTATTTTAAATGGTCTGACAGAAAGAACACATATAGAATTTGCAGATAAAAGTCGCGATAGAATCCTCGTTTTGGGAGGCGGAGAGTTCTGGAACCTCGGAATGCTATATTCCGACACCGATTCCTACACGGTACAAACAAGCGAAGAAGGCTTGCGGTTGCTTTCAGGCAAAAGCGATGATGCTGAACCAATCGAAAGCGGCAAGGACGGTCACACTTCCTATAATATGGACGGCATTGGGAGTGTTCTCTCTCACGGTTCGGATGGTGGTGCTGTTAAGGTAACTTTTCGTTTGGATAATCCAAAGTCCGACATCAAATTTTCAAGTGGTCCTAAAAATGAAGCGGAGTATTGTTGGTTCTCAACAGACGGAGGAGTTGTTCCCCCTCCATCCTTTACAGAGCATATAACACCAATAACTCTGCAGGAAGATGTTTTTTATAACGTAATAATCAAGCGAAACAATGGTACCATTTCATGTTACATCAAGAGAGCAGAAGATTCCACATATACTCAACTTTACCAGGTTGCTCTGGCCGAAACAAAAGATGTAAACACCTTCCGCCTCACCTCTTTGGCAGAAGGAAACGGAAATATTTCTACCGGTATTACAATCAAAGAAATTTCTGAATACCACCCTGCAAGCACCTACACCTCTTACACAACACAAGAGATTCTTGGTACTCATGCAGTAACCGAACTGGAATATAATTTTGGCGATGGCTTTGTTGGTGACGCTTTTTTGGATAGCGCAACAGCCACTATTGGTCAAGGTGACGGAGCCATCTTTGATGCAGAAAACGAGCGTATTGAGTTTCGTCGTCTTGATATAAACGGAACTCCCCTTCCTCCCTTTGATGTAAATCACGCTGTTGAGTTCTGTCTAACTGTTCCACATGATAGTAACATCTGGGTTGAAATGCAGAATATTGGCAGCACCGAAGCAGAATTAATTCCAGGCCGGTTGGTTTTTGAGTTCCGAAACAACCAGGGATATATTTATGGCGGAGATGGGGTCAACAATTCAAATGGTGCAACGTTTAAGTTTCCTATTCAGACAGGAACCCGGGAAACCTATCTCCTTCGTTTGCGGGAAAACACCGAGGAGTTAATCTCTAACGACGGTGCTACAGGAATATATCCACCATACGCCTATGATGTTTATCGTAAAGATGAATCAAATGGAACATGGAAAAAAATGGCGTCCGCCATTGGATTGCGCCAAAGCGGTTCACCACGTAAATTAATCTCTTTTGATTCTGCCAATGCAGAGTTAAATTATTTCAAGATATATGATCTGCAAGGCGGTGTTGAAGACATTGAATCTAAACCCGAACCTAATCCACGATTGCTCTACAACGAAAACTTCAATGGAACCCAAGTTCCGATGGGAAGCAATTTAACCACCAACGGCGGTTCCGTTGCAAATGGAATACTTAACCTTACACAAGGCGGAAGTTATGCAATAAACAATGTAGCCATTCCGCTTGGCGGTTACGCAGAAATACAATATCAGTCCGACGGAGAAACCCTTCTACAAGCGCGGGATGGCGCCCGTCTTCTTCAATTACAAACCAATATGAAAATGGCTACCATTTCCGCAGAGGACGGAAAAACAAAAAAGATTCAAACCATTTCACCATCAAATATATGGCAGACCTATCGAATTTTGCGAAACCTCGATGGCACCTATACCATCTATCGCTGCGTTGGAGAAGACCTCAAATGGACTCGTCTCTTTGAATGGGAATATGGCATTGCCGATACAAACAAAGAACTCACCCTAAGCCAGGTAACCGGCAATTTGAAATTAGATTATCTGCGCATCTATGGTCCAAGCGATATTGATGGGATGCGTTTAACCGACGGATACACTTTGGATGTCTTAGACGGTTATAGCGGCAACACATATCTCTTGAATCATCCCACCGAACTGGTCGCTGTTGTTGATAAAAAGAACATGGATGGCACATTGCTCTTTGTGGCTTATGATATCAACGACAGAATCATTCACATCGAGGTGCGCAACGTAGAAACAGACAGTCTGACATTTGATACCAAAGAAATCCACGGGATTGCATCAGCCAAAGCATACCTTTGGAAAATGAACACAGATAATATGATCCCCCTAATTACTCCGCAAGAATTAAGATTACAAAAAATATAATTATGTATATGGTTTACAACAAAAGAAATCCGATGACAAATATGTCATCGGATTTCTTTTTATAACTATGGAGGAACAGATCATGGTAAGTTAATCTTCCTCCTCTTAACAGAGAAGGGAGTGTGTGTGCTTCTCCGTCATCTATATAGCGCTTTATTTTATTGTGATACACCAAAGTTTCTTGCCTGAGAAACCGGAGTTAAGCCGGTAAATCCATCCAACAAGAACACTTTTACCTTTGTAATAGCCTTCGGGGTGTTGGTTGCATTGAAAATTGATTCCCCATTTTCTAAGTCTGCAACATCATGTAATTCCATCTTGACCAGAATGTTTCCTGCATATCCCGCAAAAATCAGTTGGCTTCCATCCGCTACACCATTTACCATTGCACGAAGCTGATTAGGATAGTTCAGAGAAGCTGCATCAGCCGGTTTTAATGTTGTAATACCATCAGTAACAATCAGTTTTTCCTCACCGGCAGGACCGTAAATCTTCAGATACTCAAACTGAGCCTTTGCTGCACTACCATCTTCTTTCGCAAATTGTACCAGTTTAGTAGCAACGTAGTCGCTTTCACGCCCTTTTGTGCTCATATTTTCCAAATCAATCTGCCAGTTGGTATCGCCCTCAGTCTTCTTATAAAGATGATAACCACTTTCATTGACACGAACCAAACGATAGGTGTGCCAGATATTTGCCTCGTTAGCACCAAGAGTTTTCTTGTCGGAATTATGATATCCACCTGTCAATTTATCAAACTGAATGCTCAGGTTTTCGCCACCCTCTTTTGTTGTTCCGGCAAAGATCAATTCGGTCTTTGCACCGGACTTAAACTTAAACTCGGCATAACCGCCAACAGGAATTTCAGTTTGATTCACGTCAAAAAATCCTTCATCGCTTGCATCGGTACTCAATTCCAGAGCCCCACCTACAACGGTAGCTCCACTTCCCATACTAATATTAGCCGCATCAGGAGTTGCGCTGAATTCCTCACTGTAGTAAAGAATATTTGCCGTCTCCGGCTTGGTAATGGCCTCATCTACCGCTCCGTCTGTGTCATAGAATTTAATATAATCAATCAGGATCGGAGAACCTGCCTCACCGCCGCTCAGGGAAAGCTGATAGCAGTTATCGCCACGCAAGCCAATGGTAGTTACCGCTTTTGTCCATCTTTGAGATTCATCATCCTTTACATAAATCTCATAGGAATACGGAGGAATGGTTTCACTGACAGAGGTTTCATCGGATGGTTTCGTAACGGCTTGCTCGTTAGGAATCAATTTCAGAAGCAGCGTTGTCCATTCTGTACCAATGCCGGAAGCATCAAACACCTTGTCATATCCACTTTTCTTTACACCGTCACCGCCATAAGCTCTGGTTCTATCGGGGGTAAGCTCGATATAGTATCGACCACCACCCCGAACTGTGTGCGGACCTTGGATAGACAGCTTTCCATTCTCCGGAAGTTTTACGCGAAGTTCAATCGGCTTATCTAACCCAAAGGTAACATTGGTGTCAGTTGCAGTTAAAGCTTTACCGAAGCTCCATTCGGTACCCTCCAGTTCCATATACTGTTCACCCATGACTGCTGTAGTATAGTTATAGGCAGATTGCTCCTGGGTCATTTCCAGCTTGTTTCCATTCTCTTTGTACTCACTATCAAACTTAACATAATTGGTAGTAACCACATTGGCACCCAAGAGTTCTTCTGTACTAATGCTAGAATCTTCCATCAAGGTTTCTACATAATCAACATAGGCAGTCTGCCCTGCACTAGTGCTAAATACAACACCCCAGTCACCTTTACCATCCTGGAACGCATCACAGGTATGTACGTGACTCCATTTACCATCAGCGAGCTGGATATACAGACTATAACCTGTTCCGTCTGTAGTCACAAGGTAAGTGTTCCACTCCGTTCCCGGAGCCACTTTTATATTCTTGTTACCATTGGTACCACCCAGCATGCTGATGCTGTTTTCCGAAAGGGTAATATTGGTACGGGTACGATTAATACGAACACCCAGAGAAGCACCTTCGGTCAGCTTTGCACGGAAACGAACAGCCTTTGTAGGACTCAACGGATTCCATCCGGGCTTAGATCCAATACCCCATCCAAAAGCCGGGGTCTTACCCTCAATCGTCGGACTTACAACCTTCAACGCCATTTCACCACTGGAGTCATCAATAGCAAAGCCTTCACAAAGCGCAGTTTCTCCCAAAGCTTCACGAGTTCCAAGGTCTACCGCTTGTGCTTTGTAGCCGGTCGCCTCACTGTCGAAGTTTTCGTCAAAGGTGACCTTCAAATCTGTCTTTACCGTATTGACACCAAGGATGCTCTCCAACGGTAATGATGTTTCCTCAATCAAGGTTTCTACATAATCAACATAGGCAGTCTGCCCTGCACCAACGCCGAACACAACACCCCAGTCACCTTTACCATCCTGGAACGCATCGCAGTTATGTACGCGACTCCATTTACCATTATCGAGTTGGATATACAGACTATAACCTGTTCCGTCTGTAGTCACAAGGTAAGTGTTCCACTCCGTTCCCGGAGCTACTTTTATATTCTTGTTACCATTGGTACCACCCAGCATGCTAATGCTATTTTCTGAAAGGGTAATATTGGTACGATTACGATTGATCATAACATTCAGGGAAGCCCCCTCGGTCAGTTTTGCACGGAAACGAACCGCAGTAGTCGCATTCAACGGGTTCCATCCGGGAGAAGCGCCAATACCCCAACCAAATGCAGGATACTTACCCTCAATCGTAGGATTTACGACCTTCAACGCCATTTCACCACTGGAATCATCAATAGCAAAGCCCTCGCAAAGAGCAGTTTCTCCCAAAGCGCCACGAGTTCCAAGGTCTACCGCTTGTGCCTTGTAACCGGTTGCCTCACTGTCAAAGTTTTCATCAAAGGTAACCTTCAAATCTGACTTTACCGCTGAAAAACCAAGGATACTCT
>JAZRCD010000057.1:0-5544 GCA_045635425.1 Ructibacterium sp.
CTTTGCATCGCCAAACCAATAAACGGTAGCATCCAGAGCCTCGGAAACAGCTCGCAGAGGAAGCATCAGTCGATCGTCTATGATGAGAGGTCCGGCACCCTCGTCAAAGGTCAGGCTCTCACCGATTACAACAGTATCTTGGGCAATTGCTGAAATAGGGAAACAAAGCATTCCCACCAAGAGACAGCAGATTAAAATTCCTGTAATTTTTTTCATAATTCCTCCTAACCGCAAAGACAATCTTTGCTTGTTAAAATAGTTTAAGGACTCTTTCTGTTACCATTATACAATATCTTTTTCAAAAAAGCAACTGCAAACTTTTCAAAGTGGGGAAAAGAATGGGACAGTGTTATAGATTTTTCCTTGAAAAACATGGAAAAACAAGAAGTTTAGACAATTTTCCAAGGAGGAGAAAATAATCGGGGTTTGGGACTTGCGAAAAAGTATAATCTATGATACAATGCAGGAAAATCATCTTTAAGGAGTGATGAAGATGAGTCAGACCATTACATATCAAAGAGAGATTCCTGTTAAATATCAGGTAGATATTCTGGTTGCAGGCGGCGGTCCTGCCGGTGTGGCGGCGGCGGTTTCGGCGGCACGGCAAGGAAAAAAGGTTATGTTGGTTGAACTTTCGGGAACCTTTGGCGGATCCAGTATGTTGGCAGGGGTGCCCGAATTGATGAACTTTGATGATGGCGAGAATTTCATCTGCAAAGGTTTCGGAGAAGAAGTGTTTGGGCGATTGGGACTTTCCATTCAAAAGAAACGGGAATGGCATGGGTTCAAGCCGGAAAAATTAAAGCGTGTCTATGATGCTTTGGTGGAGGAATCCGGCGTGATGCCTCTGTTCTATACCAAACTGGTGGACGCTATTTGTGATGACGGTCAAATCCGTCAGGTGGTGGTTTCCGGTGCCGAGGGCGTTTTTGCCATCGAGGCGAAGGTTTATATTGATGGTACCGGCAGCGGTATGCTCTGTGCACTTGCCGGTGCGGATTATGAGTATGGCGATGAGAACGGTATTGCCATGAGTGCTACCCTTTGCTCCATTTGGGGTGGTGTGGACTTTGAGAAAAAGGGAACGGATGATGGTTCCATGTATCGGACGGCTTATGCAGATGGAGTATTCTCCCATTATGATACCATTCTGCCGGGGATTAAGAATAACTTTCCCGAAATCGGCGTGGGTGGCGGAAACATCGGCCACAGTTTTCGTGTGGACGATACCAGCTCCGAAAGTCTTACCGAGGCAACATTGTATGGCAGAAGGATTCTGCCGGAATATGAAAGATATTACAATGAGTATATGCCCGGATGTGAAAAGGCGGAACTGATTAAAAGTGCCGACTTTATCGGGATTCGGGAATCCAGACGAATTGTCTGTGAATATATGCTCTGTCAGGACGATTTCTTCCGAGAAGAACCTTTCGAGGACGAAATCGGCAGATATTCCTATCCCATTGATATTCATCCCATGAGTTCAGATGAAAAGGGAATGGAGGGATTTCGCCAGGCGTTGAAGATGCGTCATAAAGATGGGGAGAGTTACAGTATCCCCTATCGATGTCTGATTCCGAAGAATCTTAAGAATGTACTGGTTGCAGGACGGTCGGTAGGTGCCGATCATCCCATGCAAGCATCCATCCGTGTGATTCCGGGATGCTATATCACCGGACAGGCCTGCGGTGTGGCGGCGGCGGTTTGCGTAGAGGACGGATCCTTCGCTAAGGATGCGGACATTAAAAAGATTCAGGCAATCCTGCCCTAATCGTTAAAACAATTTAATATCCTTACACGAAGTGTCGGCGGTACTGAATGGGTGCCGCAGGTGAAAAGGGAACACGGTGCGAATCCGTGACGATACCTGTCGCCGTATATCTTCGAATGATTTTGTATTCGTCGGTGAAAGCCGGTCATTGGGAAACTGAGAAGGCAGAATACAAAACCGACGGGGATTCCCCGATAGAAGATGAGTCGGAAGACCTGCTTTGGACTGTTCCGTATGGGAACGGTTTTTTGGCGTGCAAAATGCCGTATTTTTTGCGTGCGCAAAATGTAATAACCACGGGAAAAGTCAGCCGCGGTAACCTTTCGAAAGAAGGTTATCGCGGTTTTTTTATATAATATATTATCAAACAAAGGAAGGCAAAACAATGATGAAAAGAATGTTAGCAGTATTAATGGCGGCGGTAATGATACTGGGACTTATTCCGGTATTGGCGGAAGAAGGAGACATCACGGTATTCGTTTCGGTGTGTCAGCATGGTGAGCCGGTGCAAGGTGTAGACGGAAAAATCATGGCATATCTTCCGGTTACAGTTTCTCAGGGTGGTAATCTGGACGATGTGTTCCGTGAAATGCATGCAGTTTATTATCCTGAAGGATTGGAAGGATACAGTAGTGTGTTTAATGAAATGTACCAGTCCTTATCGGTAGAAAAAATGTGGGGAGATACCAGTGGTCAGGTTGGTTATCAGGTGAACCATGGCACCGAATCTGTTATGGGTCCTGAGCATTCGATGGAGGATGGAGACTTGGTGGATGTGGCAATTTATCAAAATGCCTATCCCGACACCGAAGCCTATGCGACCTTCGATGTAGCAAAGCAGGAATGTGCAGTGGGTGACAGTATTTCATTAACGCTGACCTATGTAAGCGGATATGATGAATTCTGGAATATGGTATTTGCTCCTTGCGAAGGTGCAACCATTACCGTCAATGGAGAAGAGACAGAAATAATGACCGATGCGGAGGGAAAGGTAACCATCCCTACAGAGGAAACGGGCACTTATGTTATTTCGGCAAAGAAGAGTAAAACCATGATCAATGAGGCAGATCCCGATGCAGTACCACAGATAGTTCCCGCTATTACCGCACCAATCTGTGTGGCAGAGGTAACAGAAGAGAACGGAGCAGAGGTGGATTATGCTCTTGATGTGATTCATAATATTGCGGCGGAATATGCGCAGGTGAATTTGGAAGAAACCGCAGGAAACCTTTCTTGGATTCTGGCCGATATGGCAGTTTATGAAAGTTTGTTCCCCAATAGTGACTATTGTCTTTCCGAGGCAAAAAAGGAAGAGGGAATGAAGTTGTTGGTGGACTTTTTGTCCACAGCAACCAAACCGGGAGATCTGGCAAAGGGAGTCATCGCTCTCCGTGCTCTTGGCTATGATGCACGAAATCTTTATGCCGAGAATTTTGAAAAGGTGGATGCAGTGGCAAAACTGACCGCCTTGGTGGATGCCAAGGATGAAGGGGTTACCAATATGTACACCCTGCCTTATGTTATTATTGCCCTCTGTCAGGGAGATGGCTATGCCACCTATGAACAGATGGAATATCTGTTAAACGGAGCGGTTGTCACCAAGAACGATTGGCAGAGTACCATGCATCCGGAGTACGGTTATATGGGAACCGACGCCATGACGCCCATGATTCTGGCATTGGCGCCTTTCTGTGAAGAAAATCCGGAAGTGGCATCTGCGGTAAATGAAGCCGTTGTCAACCTGAGGGCGGAGCAGAGAGAGGATGGCTTAATCGATGGATATGAGGGTTACGAACCTGCCGCTACCGGCCTTGCTATCTGTGCTCTTTCCGCCATAGGGGAGAATGGAACCACCATCGCATCCGGAGGGGCAAACTTGATAGAAGGATTGCTTTCCTGCACAAATGAGAACGGAAACGGATTTCCCAACGCCTTTGCCACCGAGCAGGGCTTCCGTGGTCTGTTGGCATGGCAACTCTTAAGCCGGGAAACGGGAAAGACCATCTTTGATTTTGCGGATGCACAAAAGAGAGAGGCAAACGTAGGTGGTGCGGTCAACTGTCCGGTTGTGTTTGAGGTAAGTCCCGGGATTGCAACCGTTACGATAGATGGGCAATCGGCAATTAAGCAGAATTGTTTTGACTTGGGAGTGGGTGTGTATACATACACAGCACAAGCATCAGGATTTGCTTCTGCATCGGGAATCATTACCATATCCCAAGAGGATGTTTCCGCATGGGAGGTTAAGAAGATTTCTGTAACCCTGACCAAGATTTATGGCGGAATGGGCGGTGTGCCCGGTGGCGGTGGAACATCTGTGGTCGGCGGAGCATCTGTTGGCGGTAATACCACACAGCAGGAGAATAACAAGGCTGATGAGAAAGAAGATAAACCTGCAGGAGCGGTAATGACAAGCACCACCTTCCCTGATGTTAAGGAAGAGGATTGGTACTATAACTCTGTAAAGTATGTGTATGAGAATGGATTGTTCCAAGGAACAGAGATGGGGTTTGAACCCAATGCTTCCATGTCAAGAGCCATGTTGGTAACGGTACTTTATCGGTTTGCCGCACCCGACGCAGTTCAATTGGAGAATCCTTTTACAGATGTACCGGAGGATCAGTGGTATACCGATGGCATCAAATGGGCGGCAGCCAACGGAATTGTCAATGGAGTTTCGGCGGATTCTTTTGATCCTGATGCAGGTGTTACCCGTGAGCAACTGGCGTTGATTCTGTATCGGTATGCCCTCTTCTGTGATTTCGAAACAGATGCCGTTGCGTTGGAGAACTTCGTGGATGCCGAGGAGATTTCGGCCTATGCGGTAGAGGCAATACAATATGCGGTGGCAAAAGGAATCATCAGCGGCAAGGCAGAAGGTGTTCTTGCGCCCAAGGATGGAGCAACCCGTGCGGAGGTTGCTACCATGCTGATGCGCTTTGCCAACGGTGTGAGGTAAGATATGAAAAAGAAACTTTTGTTTGTGGGAGTGATTGCTGTCCTTTTGGTTGTTTCCTTCTTTGCAGGAGAGGTGCCTACCAAAGAACAAGAATCTGTTTCCGGGTCTTTCCTGCAGGAACCATGGCAGATGCAGGAGGAGGGAAATCCTGAAGCGATTGCGACAGAGGAAGAGATTGCGCCTACTCAAGGAGAACAAAAGACCGAAAACGAGAAGGCGCAAAAACAAAAAGATGTGGATGTGGCATCGACGGTGGATTTCCCTGAGGAAAATATTGTTGAAGTGAACGAATCCCCAAAACAAACGGCCACCATTGCTTCGGCAGATTCTCCGCAAACGGAGAAGGTTGAAAAGCAGGAAGCACAACCCACGGTTGTCGAGACGGATGAAAAAAACGTCTGCACCTTATCTGTTCGGTGTGATGCTATTCTGGATAACATGGATAAGCTTCCCAAAGAAAAGGTTGGCATCGTTCCAAAGGATGGTGTGATATATTCGGAGAAAAAGGTGGCATTTTCGGAGGGGGAAAGTGCTTTTGATGTGTTATATCGGGAGATGCGAGCGGCAAAAATCCACCTTGAGTTTGTGAAGACTCCCATGTATGACTCCATGTATATTGAGGGAATTGGCAATCTGTATGAATTTGATTGCGGAGATTATTCCGGGTGGCTTTATCGGGTGAACGGTGTAAAGATGAATGTAGGTTCCTCTCAATATCAGGTAAAGAAGGGTGATGTTATCACGTTTTCCTATACCTGTAACTTCTTGAAGGAGCGGTAAGCATAATCCCTTCTTTTCTGTACAGACTAAGTGC
>JAZRCD010000058.1:0-1677 GCA_045635425.1 Ructibacterium sp.
CCATTTCGGTACCGGAGCTTCATGATGAGAACAAGCAGGTCAGCGAGGTAGAATACCTGATTGATGGCATTTCGGTTGGAAAATCTTCCGAAGCTCCTTTTGCGGTTGATGCGAAGAATTTGACCCATGAGGGACATACCGTGACGGCTGTATTTAAAAACAGCACCGGGATTGTTCTTCATAAAAAGAGCGTGAAATGGATTCCGAACCTTGATGCCGGAGAACAATCCGTAAGTTATTCCAATGAACTGAACTATCGAGTCACAGGAAAAGAGGGCGAGGCAACCATCAATCTGAGCAATGGCAACCATGCTTTGATTTTGAAGCATACCAAAGATGGCGTTGTTTACCAAAGTGACGAAGGAGAACAGAGCTATCACAAGGGATTGGGTAAATTCCAGATTTTGACCGATGGACCTTACGTTGAGGTTTATGTGGGCGGACAGATGGCTTTTTCCTATCTTATGCCAAAGACCGATAAGGTGGAGCGCAGTGTGCAGGAGAACGGGCTTTCGGTAGAGAATTTCTCCTTGTGCATTCCTGAAATTCGTTCCAACTATTTTGTCGGAAAAAATATTCCTGTGGGTGAGGCTCAGTACTCGATTCCGGGTCTTGGTTACTACTATAACCTTGATTTTGTCGCAGATTCTAAAGATCAGGGTGTGATTGCTGTCAATGATGGCATCTACTGGACAAAACTTATTTTAGAGGATGGAAAGATTTACGTTTGGACCACAAATGATGAGGCAAAGGAGCCTTACAAAACCGAGCTTGGAATTATGCCGGAAGGAACTTCATATTATCGTGTAGATGTTTCTAATGGTATGTCCCGGATTTATGCCGATGGTAAGTTTATTTCATCCTTCCGCAGTATTTTGTCCATGGGTGAACCCCAATTGGGGATTCAACTCAACGGAGGAGATGGACTGAATTATCTGGCAGTCAATGACTATACCGACCTGTACTTCCATAATGATGATTTCCACGGAGAGGGAAATCTGGACTCTTTGGATTATTGGCGGTTGTCAAAGAATCTGCAGAAATCCCTGGATAAGGAATTAGGGCTTTTGACCTTGATCAACGATGGAGATCGGGGAATTGCGGAGATGAACGCCTATGCCGGGGATATGACATTCTCTGCCGATGTGAAATTGAATGAATGTGCAGGCGGTTTCTGGTTCACCTTTGGTAAGACCCTTGCACAATGGTATAACAAGGTGGGCTACAATGCAGCAACCAACAAAATGGAGCTGGTAGAGGTGCGAAGCAACAATGTGAACAATCCCACCAAGACTAACATTCTTGCCGAAAAGGATGGGGAACTGCCCCTGAACAAAACTCTTCATATGGAATTGACTACCCGGCAAAAGGAGATGACCAAGGAGGTTATCTTCAAGGTGGACGGGGAAATCATCTTTAAGGAGGAGATTCCCCAAAGACAGGCCGGTATGTTTGGATTTATGATTAGCAAGGGTTCCATTGGTGTTTCCAACGTTTCCTATCGGGGAGATGCCAAGCCTCTGGTTTGCGTGAATGAGACATCGGGAGTTGGTACTATAAACACGCTGGATTCCTACGAAGTGGACGGAACAGTATTTCTGGCATCGTCAAATGGTACCGCACAGACAACGGAAGATGGCGGTAAGACCTGGGGGATGCATTCCTATGGAGGTGGTG
>JAZRCD010000059.1:0-10117 GCA_045635425.1 Ructibacterium sp.
ACAAGTTTTTGGGAAACTGATTTAGGTGAAGCTGATTTCCGTAAAGCGGGAAGTCTTTGTCATGCATGGACATCTACGCCGGTTTATTTGTATATGCGTTATGGTGCAGGTATTTGTCCCGATGGCAGTACGGAAAAACCGCTTCTTCCGTTCCAAGATCTTTCGGCTGAAACCATCATGAACGGAAAAGTTATCAAAATAGAGCAATAGAATTAGTTATAAACAACTCGATTTTAATAAAAGGAAGAAACTGCAAGACGTGGTTTATATTCTCGGTTGAAGCGGGAGTATGGCTATGCTACGATAAAGAGGTAAGGTTACTGTAGAATGTGCGACTTTGTATGAACCGCACAATATGATGGAGGTGTAAAACGTGAAGAATATCAGAATTATTGCATGGTTGCTTACAATGGTTCTATCTGTATGCGCATTTACAGCGCCTACCTTTGTATATGGTAACGAGGAACCCTTAACATTGCAGAGTATTCTCGGATATAACGCAAAAGCTTTGACATTAAATTTTGATGAAACATTCGAAAATAATGAGACAGGCTATGTGGCACAGGCGGTAGATCTTGCAACGCGTAATGCATTAGGTGAAACTCCGCTGTGTGAGGGTTTTGTGATTGATGATTCTAGCGGGGAAACAGCACTGAAAATCGTAAATCCGACGATTGAGGGTAAGTCTCCGGCGTTTGGATGGGGAATTGGTTCATCTCCGGGCTGGAATCCTTTGAGTGTCAATGGTGCTATTCGTTTTCGTGCGAAGCTGGCAGAAGGTACATCGCTGGGAGTTCGCATTAACCGTACTCGAACCTATATCACGCTTTCAGAGAATAGTATCAGTATGATTGGCGGAACTAATAGTAAAAAGGACATTCCGGTTGCTCCGGGGACGGCTTGGAATACTTATGTTGTGACAACGGATGGGATCGGTTACAGTTTGTATATGCAGCCGGACGGTGGTGATTGGAGTCACGTATACACTTGTAATGGATTTAGGGATGATAAAGGTGACTGGGGTGTTGTTTTCAGCGTCGAGTCGGGTCAGAGTGCTTATGTTGATTACGTGGAGGTTTTAAACAAAGATGAAAGAATCCTTTTAGGTGACCGTCTTTGGGAAAAAACCGTAGAGAAATATGGCACAATTGTTTATGAACATGAAGCCGATGCGGTAACCTTTTCTTGTAATGTTCCGTATAGCAATGGTGGGCATTTGGGAATCAAAACGCCGTTGACTGTGAAAAATGATACATTTGATATTGCATGGACTATGAGTGCAGAGAGTTATTCCGGCAGAGAGTCCGTGATTATCTACACGGGGACTTATAGATTGTATCTTATTTTTGGACATGGTCATATTAGAATACAGAACATTGGACGTATTGGCTATCCTATGACACAAGAAGAAACGAGAATACGGGTTGTGGGGAAAAAGGGCAATGCTGCACTTTATGTCAATGATGAACTTGTTGCGACTAATATTCCGTTGCGTTCCAGTACGGGAACGGCAGGGATTGAAATTGGAACTTATGGCGGAGACAATAATGAGTTGAGCCGGTTTACTATCGCTGACATGGTGATTCAGGATGTAGATGAAAGCTTGGTGTTGCCTTCGCAACCACAACCACAAGAACAGAAATTAGAGTTTGATGGACAAGATGTATTTTTAAAGTTGGAAGATACATGGACATTAAACGCCTCTGAAAATGGAACCTTATCGGGTAATAATTCAGAATATTTTAATAAACGCTGTGCCGTTTTGCCGCTTCAGTTTGCCGATGAGTTCATTCTTGTGTTCAAGGCACGCTTTTTGGAATATGGAGACTATACCTCTATTGAGCTTTATTGGCCGGGAGGAGCATTTCAACTTGATATGCGAGAGCAATTCTTCCATACCGCTAGCGAAACCAGCGATATTCTTCCAATTGGTTATTTAGGAAATGAGTATCACATCATTAAACTAGAATCTTATGCCAACAAAAGCAGAGTCAGAGTTTATGTTGATGAAGAGTTTATTGGAGATTTTCAGACAGAGAGCGGCGATGAAGTAATATACAGTCGTATTTCTCTTGGCACATACGGAACGGGAACGGATGCTGCCCGGGTAGAATATGATTGGATTCAGCATACACCCATCTTTAATCGTGCTCGTATCACAAGTCCGATACATGGATCCACCTATCAAGAGGGAACCGACATTTCTTTAAGTACCCAGTCAGAGAATGGTGCTTCTGCGTCGAATGTGACCTATTACCTCAATGGTGCGAAGATAGGAAGTACAACGCGTCTGAGGGGCTTGCCTGTGGGATCATACACGCTAACGGCTGAATATGGTGGCGTTAAAGGTGAGCCGGTAGAGTTTGAGGTTGTTGCAGAAAACAAGATGAGTATGAACCTGGTTCCCATAGGGGAAAATCAGGTAGAAGCATCAGTAACACCTGTGACGGGAACCATCGAGGTAGAATATCTTCTCGATGGCGTGTCTTTGGGAAACGTAACGGAACCTTTCAGTAAAAAGATTTCTTATGATCCATCCTGCAGTCATTCTGTTACTGCCGTTTGTAAAGATGCATCAGGATTGATTCTAAACAAGCTGAATGAGACCATTGACGCAGTTCTTTCGTGGGATGTTTCTACGACACACTATTCCAATGAGGTTTCCTATACCGTGCGAGGTGCAGGAGGGAAAGCAACGACAAAACTGGCAAACGGGATGCACCTTTTATCCTTGACGCATAGCATAAATTCTTTGACATATTTAACAGAAGACGGAGAGAAGAGTGTAACGGCCGGCGTTGGCGATTATCGAATTCTGACCGATGGACCCTTTGCGGATGTGTATTATGGTGGTAAGCATCTGACTTCTTTCTTGATGCCGAAAAGTGAGGAGGCTAAGAACTCCTTTGCAGAGAATGGCTTGCGAATAAAGAATTATCAGGTGATGATTCCTGAGGGAAGGCGAAATTATCTCTATTGTGAGGATGTGACCGGGCAAAATAAAGTGTATGACTTAACCGGTGTAGAAGGTTATTACAACTTGGATTTTGTAGCCAAGGATACAGATGCCTTTCGTATTATTGTAAATGATGGTATTTTTCGTGGTGATTTAACACTTAAAGATGGAAAGTTCTATGTTGAAACGGCAAACAACTCCAAATCAGAACCCTATAGCCTGGAATTAAACGATGCAGCGACGGGTGAGGTATATTATCGTCTTGCAATGTCGGGCGGCATGGCGATTCTTTATGGCGATGGACACTTTTTAGGGAGTTTTCGTGCGACTAAAGCGGTAGGCGATGCCAAAATAGCAATTACAGTTTCTGCAGGCAGTTTGAAATATCTGGCGGTAAATGAATATACTGATTTATATATCTATGAGGAATCCTTTGATGATTCCGGAGAGAATGCAGCAGAAGATTATTGGCATGTAGCCGGTATGAATCGCAGGATTGACACTGTACGACGTCGGATGACCTTGGATGCCACCGCACAGAGCAATGCAATCGCAGAACTCTCTGCCTATGCAGGAAACTTGACTATGGAGGCGGAAATCACAGTAGAGGAATGTTTGGGCGGTTTTGGGTTTCTTTTGAACCATTGCACAACAGAAACCTATACTCGTGCTTGGTATAACGCAGAACAGGGGTGTTTTGAAATCATTGATCGGAAAGAAAGTGATGAGGAAACCGCTGTTGATTCGGTTAGTTCGAGTTCGTTTGCTTTGCCGATAAATGAGAAAATTTGTTTGAAGGTATCGGTGGAAGAGCGTCCTGATGGAAAATTAGTAATCTTGTATGTGGATGGGAAGGAGGTTGTTCGCAAGGAAAATTCCTTTGACCATCGCGGTAAGGTTGGCTTTATCTTGAGCGATGCTATAGTGAATGTTACATCCTTTACATATCGTGGTGATACCAAGCCATTGTTAGATGTTAGAGACACAATTCTTCCGGCGACAACGCTGGATATGATTGAAGCAAAAGATGGTACGATTTACATGGTGAATACCTCGGGTGGTTATCTGACCAAGGATGGAGGAAAAACATGGGAGACAACCCCCGATACTTGGATGATGTCTTCGCATATGTTGCGATTATCTACAGGAGAAGTTCTTTCTTATGATCATAGTAAAGTAGGGACGACAGATTATGGTAGACCAATATTCCAACACAGAATCGGTATTTCTGATGATGATGGTGCTACATGGAAACAACAAGGATTGCTTGAGGAAGAACCAATCGCAGGATATGGAAATACCATTCATCGGCTTACAGAAGGTCCCGTTCCGGAAGGAAAAGAGTGTGGAAGAATTTATTTCATTGGTTATTTTGAGGAAATCAATGAAAATTACGGTTCTTCACAGGTTTACTACAGTGATGATAAGGGAAAGACATGGACCAAAGGGTTTGTCTTTACCTATGAGAATCTGGGTAATACCAACATGCAAGAGCCTATTATAATTGAAACAAAAGAATGGACAAGATGTTATTATCGCAACGATAAAGGAATGATTCGTTATCTGGAGTCTCCGGACAGGGGTGTTACCTGGAATCCAACGGAGAGCTATTCTACTCCGTTCTTTATGGCAATGAATTGCTTTGGTATGGATGTGCAACGAAGCAAGGATCCCAAAACGGGAGAAATCAAAGAAGAACTGTATCTCTCTTGGTCAGCAGATAACCAGAATTTACATCCTCGGTTCCAATACCCAAGAACCAACTGGAGAGTAGCAAGAAGTCTTGATTGTGGTAAAAACTGGGAGTTTTACGGAACGCTACACGAGAACAATTCCTTTATCACCAATCAGATGAATCAGGGCATCAGTGTTTCCTCCCAATATATTATTGTAAATTCTTATACATCCGATATTGCAGGAACATCGGAAGGGAAAAACGGAAGAATCGGATTCCTGCCGCGAGAAAAGCAGACGACAACGCTACGTCCGGATAGACTACATATGTTATATCCGGAGCAATTAACCGAGGCGGCGGCAATCCCACAAAACCGCGTTAATCGGGCGTTGGTTGTCAATGAGGTCGGCGGTGCTGTATTGCTTCGTGGAATCTATGCAGATGGTTTGGCCAAGACGAATGCCATCAGTATTTCTTGTGCGGCAGCTTACCTCGGAGCTCTGGCATCTCAAAAAGAAGGTCAGGTTTCTTTGACGGTTGGAAGTTCCATTGAAAACTTTGATATGGTAGAAGATGGTTTTATTGATTTGACCGAGTTTGCGAGACGATATGGATTTTATTTGCAGGAGTTAGATGGTGATGGAGTAAAAGTTCTTAGTCCTTATTCGGTATGGACACAAAGAGAACAAGAAGCACTTTATCATTCTGTTGTATTTTCATAAGATAAAGGAGGACGTGCTCTATGTCTGAAAAAAGTTTTACAGTATTTCCAAAGCCTCAATTTTTTGAGGAAGGAACTATGAGTAAAAAACTTACTGAATATCGGGAAATTATTGTTCCTGATAAGGAGTTCATCAAGGTGGGACGTTTGCTGCAGCGGTTTTTGTATTTGTTTTACGGATACAATGTTCCGTTGGTGAAAAAATCTCAAAATGGCATATGTATTTGTCGGGATTCCCAAATAGTATCCGGAGGATATCGCTTGGAGCAGGATTCAGACACAGTATGCATTTTCGCATCGGATATTAATGGTGCAGTTTCAGGCGTCAGCACGCTGATACAAATAATTGACGAGAACCTGGAAGTTTGTTTGAAGACCGTGGAGGATTCCCCTAACAAGCCAATACGGGGAATGCACCTTTATTTGCCTCCAAGAGATAAAATCAAAACCTTTCAATGTTTGATGGATGTTCTTGCTCTTTTGAAAATGAATACGATTATCCTTGAGGTCGGAGCGGGAATGCAATATGATCGCAGACCGGAAATTAATACCACTTGGGAAAAGTTTTGTGCAGATGTGGACAACTTTCCCGGTGTAGGCGGATCTCGTGCTTTGCAGGGAAGTGACATATATTGGAAGGATTCTGTTCATACGGAACTTGCAGGCGGTTCTTATCTTAGCAAAGACGAGGTTCGTGGATTGGTACAGTATGCAAAGGATTTGGGAATTGAAGTTATTCCGGAAATTCAAGCTTTGAGCCATGCATACTATTTAACGCTTCCTTATCGTCAGATTGCTGAAGTGGAGCACGACCATTATCCGGATACCTATTGTCCTTTGAATGACGAAAGTTATGAAATTTATTTTGACGTTGCGGAGGAAGTATTGGAGGTTTTCGAACCTTCTGTTGTTTCGGTAGGTCATGATGAAATTCGTATTCTTGGACAGTGCCCTAAGTGCCGAGAGAAAACAGGAGCAGAACTTTTGCTGCATGACCTGAATAAGTTATACGAATTCTATTCGGCAAGAGGAATCCGCATGGCTATGTGGGGTGAAAGTTTACAACATTTTACTTCTTTTGCAGGTGCAGAGTTTGGTGCAGGACATGATGTCGTTAACAAATACGGACATCACTATACGATGCCGGCAATGCATCAGGCCATTGAGTCTGTTCCAAAGGATATTTTGATGTTGGATTGGTATTACAAACTTTATAAAGAGACAGAAAAGATATTCATTGATCGAGATATTCAGTTGATTTTCGGCAACTTTTTGGGAGGATTGTTCGGTAATTGGGATGTTCGATCAAAAGATCCTCATGTGCTGGGAGCAGAGGTTTCCACCTGGTGTACGGTAGATGAAAAAACCTTTGCAGAGGATGGTATCTTTTATCAGCTCGCCTATTCGGCAGCGCTATTGTGGGAACGAGACTGCGATAATGAATCTTTCAATGAGATTAATCGTGCTATTATGAATGTGATGCCCTATTTGCGCACCATCATGAGAGGAAAGAAAGCGCTTTCTGATCAGTTAACCGAGGGGAAACGCTTGTTTGTGGGAAGCGAAGAAAAGTCTGTTGCGTCTGTTCGTATCGACAAGGCAAAGATTGAAAATCACAAGATTGAAAAGTTGATTTCTTGTCTTGGTGAGCAATTATATGGCGAACCCATCGATCGCTCATTGATTCGGGTTAAGCCGGAAAGAAAAGTGAACGGGTTGTTGTTTGTCCATGGAGCACTTAAGGAAGAACCCTTCATTCCAAGCCACCAGTTTCCTCATTTAGAAAATCGGGGATTGGGTGCATACACTGTTTTGTACGAAGATGGTAGTCTGGAGCGAATCGGACTCTATTATGGCGGAGAGGTTGGTAGTATGGATTTCCGTCTTACCAGAAGCCTGCCGGAGGTGGCGGTGAAGGACGATACCATTGATGATGATGTAGAAGGCAAGGGTGCCGAGAAAAATGAGTCGCCATGCTATGTTTTACAATCACCCTGGACGGGTAGTCTGTTGTATCAGACAACACCGATACTGGGAGAAGAGACAAGCTGTTTTGTATACGAATGGGAAAACCCATTCCCGGATAAAAAGATTATGGAAATTAAAGCCTTGAATACGAAAACGGAGCCGGAGCAAGCGGTGGTGTTGTTTGGAATAGCTGCGATATAGCCTTCAAGGGATGCGGATACAAATTATCCCGCGAAAACAAGAAAGGGGATTTATATGAGAAAAATAGCTGGAAGTTTGGCACTAATGATGCTTTTCATGGTATTTCCGACAGCATCATTTGCCCACGAGGAAGATATTTTGATTGGAAACGAAGCGGTTTTGTTGGCAGATTCTAACGAAACCTATACCATGGATGAAATTGTGGAAGGGAATCTGAATATCTACCAAAATTTTAAGTTTGACAGTTCCTTTAATACAACAAAATTAGATGATATGGTGGTAAATCATACCGGTGGCGTTAAGCCTGAGAATTTTGTTATTGGATCTAATGGTCTTGAGGTGAAGGCGGTAGATACAGGTGCTTGGTTTGTTTGGGGTATCACAGAAGGATGGTCTCCTCGGCCCGAAATGCCCATGCAGTTTCGTATGAAGCTTGGTGAAAATACCATTGCATCTCTTGAGATTGGACGTCCTGAGGTTTTTGCTACCATTTATCAGGATAAGATAACCTTGAAAACCGGCACAAAAAATGTCGATGCAACCACGGTTGCCTGCACCAATTTCTTGCCGGGGAACGATTGGGTAACATATCTGTTAACTACCGAGGATACCAATGGAAACGGAACGACTGGCGAGGTAGGAGATCTTTATTCCCTGTACGCAAAAAAGGACGGAGATTCCGAATATACATTAGTTGATACAGTAACCTTCTTCTCCAGTGGTTTCTACGGATTTAACCTTTCGGTTGCTGCACCGAGGAATTCCGGCTCTTCCGTGACACCTACTGCGTATCTGGATTATTTGACGGTTTATAAATTGCGGGAAGAGAAACCCATTTTGACCGACAGAACAGCTATCTCTATTGAAAATCAAGCGATTTTGGCGGATGAAGACCTAGAAAATGCTGAGAATTGGGCGTTGAGTGGAAAATTTACCAATCAAGATGGTATGTTAAAACTGGATATGGCAGGTAGCGCTGAAACGTCAGCCATCGAATGTAAACTGCCGGCAGAAGGATATGATTATACCGGAGATTGGTATCTCAATTTCAAGTTGGCAATGAATGAATCCACAAGTGGATCCTTTGGTATCTTGTCTGCCGGCAAGAAAAGAATTACCTTTACCATAAACCAAACTACTTTTTCCACCGGCTCCAGTGGCGCAGTTGCTATGCCGACTCTTGCGTGGAACACTATGTATGAATGGTTGTTTGCTATCAAGGATTTCAATACCTTTAGCGTATATCGTCGATTAGCGGATTCTAATGCGGAATGGGTTTGCATTTTGAATGATGCAACCATGGAAGCAAGAACTCCGGACTATCTTTTCCAGTTAGCTAATGGTAAATGGTCTGATTCTGCTAAGATAGCCCTTGATTCTTTGAAGATTTATCGAGGCAGCTATGCAAAATTGGGACAGCCAATTGTGAGAAATGGAAGTGTAAGCACTGCAGGTAGTTTCTTATGGGGAACACCGGATGCGGAAGAGGACAGACGTCTTTCTTTGGTTACCGCAGTTTATGATAAGCAATACGGTTATACCACCCAAGTGAAAAAGGAAGACTACCTGATCTATGGTGGCGAAACAGTTGATTTGGCTAATGAGTATGTGATTGCCGGTGTCGATGCAGAAAACAGCGATGTTTCAGTAATGGCATGGGATTCGATAGAAACCGGATTACCTCTTTCTGCGGCGGCAGAAACAGCTTCAAGAAATACAACAACAGAAACGCCTGCGGAAAGTCAGGAAGTTGGTCTGAAATACACAACAACCTATAACGAAGTAAGGATTCATGGTTGGCTTGGCTTTATGCCTCAGCAAGTAACGGCGAGTATCTCTAAAAATGATACCTTGGTTGCTGCGTCGCAGTTCGCAAGCAATGAACACGGAATGATCGATTCTGTTATAGCGGTTAATCCGGAAACTTGTGCAAGTGGAGAATATATCTTGCGTTTGCAATACGGAGATAACGAAGTACAAACCGAAACCATTCAACTTTATTCCGGTAGTGATGTAAAGTATGAGGAAATCACAGATGTAGCATCTCTGAAAAGTTTTTTGAAGACTTACGGAGATGATGAGACAAAGAACTGGGCAGAGAATGATGCCTTTGTATCAGCAGTTTTTGAACGGTTAGAAGAAGAAAAGAATGAAGGTTCAGGATTTGCGAATCTCTACGAGTTCCGTGCTGTTTTGGAACCTATCGTGGCGGAAGAGGGTTTTAATACCGATATGCTTGCCGAGATCAACAAGGCAGTTGCGGAAAAAAGATGGGAAGAACTGGAAACCCTTTTGACCAAAACCTATCAGGAAGAAATCGGAATCAATCTGAATGATTTAGCAGGAATCAAAAATCCCAAGGAGCTCTTCCTCCGTATGACCAAGAACTATCAGACGCCGGAAGAGGTTCTGCTTGACTTCAATGCGGCAGTATCGGCACAACGTACGGTGGAAAATACCGTCCGGCCGGGTATGGTAGGCAATGTCGGGAACACCGGTGGCGCCGGTGGAGGAGCCGGTGGAGGAGCCGGTGGCACCAAAGCACCCGTAGGCGGGGGGGTCGGCGGGGGCGGGAATATTGCAATAGAAAAAGATG
>JAZRCD010000060.1:0-2759 GCA_045635425.1 Ructibacterium sp.
ACAGGCGGCGGAGGCTACAGCGGTGGCGGGGCTGTTTCCATCGAGCAGAAAAACGATGGAGCTTCCAATCTGCCCGAACTGGAAACCATTATTCCTTTTCAGGATTTAGAAACTGTTCCCTGGGCAAAAGATAGTATTGAAAATCTTCAATTACACAGGATTATCAGTGGTGACGGAGATGGAAATTTCTATCCTGATCGCACGATTGTCCGTGAGGAATTCTTAAAACTTGCCATGTTGGCGGCAGGAATTTCAGCCGATCAAACTGCATTGATGCCCTTTGCTGATGTAGAAGATGGTGCATGGTATCGGGATTATGTTGCAGCAGCATATCAAAATGGTATTGTAAAGGGTATTAATGAAACAAACTTTGGTATTGGTGCAGAGATTAACCGAAGTGATATGGCGGTTATGCTTATACGAATTTTGGATGCTTGCGGTATCGAACTTGAATTGGTGAGACCAGCCAAGGTTTTTGATGACTTTTCAGAGATTCCTGAATATGCTCAGGAGAGCGTTGCTCTTCTTTATGAGGCAGGGTTGATGAATGGTGTTGGCGAAAGCTGGTTTGGTGCTGATTCAAATGCTACTCGTGCGGAAGCGGCAACTGCAATTGATAGAGTATATCGTTATATTGTAGAAAGGAGATGACATCTATGAAGAATTGGAAAAGACAACTGAGCGGAATCGTTGCAACAGTTATGATTGTTATGAGTTTTGGATGTTTCACAGTTGTAACTGCTGCTGGTGCAGAAAATCCTTTGGCTGAAAATGAAATCAATCTTTTACGCTGTCTTGATATTCTTCTGGATTCAGAAGCGGCGGTAGAGTTTGATCGTGTGATTACCCGAGGTGAACTTGCGCATATTGCAGTTCGTACTGCAAATATGGAAATCCCTAAGGCAGATGAAAAACTTTTCTATGATGTTCCTCTGACCCATCCTTACTGCGGGGCTATTCATGCCTTGGCGGATGCAGGAATTGTGTCAGGGGATGGAAATGGTTATTATCGTCCGGGGGATGAAGTTTCGGATTTAGAGGCGTGCAAGATTTTTTCAGCATTACTGGGTTATAAAAACTTAGGTGAGTACGAATCTTATCTTCGGATTGCAAATCGAATTTCTTTGAACGACGGTGTGGCTATGGATGGTGTTATTACATACGGTGATGCATTGCAGATTTCCTATAATACCCTTCATACCGAGATGTTTGAGCGTATTACCTATGGCGATGGAGAAGATTACAAGCAGACAAAAGGTTATTTTGCGGTCGAGCGGTATCATGACCTGATTAAAATGGAGGGTTTGGTTTCCGGAATTCCGGGTACCACCTTGACTCGTTCAGATGATTTGCTGGAAGAGGGCCAGTTGTTAATTGATGGTCGTATCTATCAATGGGATGATACCGGACTCTTTGGTCAATATGTGGTTTTCTACACACGTCGCAATAATGTAGACGGAATGCCGGCAAAGGAAATTGAGTTTATCTATGCCAATACAGAAAAAAACAACGTATTAACCTTACAGTCTGACACAATTGAAGGAATTACTGAGCGGAATCTCAATTACTATCAGGGAAATAATAAGAAATCCGTGAGAATGTCTGACACCATAGATGTTATTTACAATGGTGTGGCATATCCGGATTATCAGGAGATTGATTTTAAGCCGGCGGCAGGTCAGGTAACCTTGATTGATCATACAAAAGACGGAATCTATGATGTTGCTTTGATTGATTCTTATCAGTATGTAGTGGTAAAAGCGGTGGACCTCAATGATGAAATTGTCTATGGAAAATATCCGGCAATTTCTTTAGGAGGAGAAGAAGTTGGAGCGCAAAAAATTGATATGGTGATTTCTCATCCAAGAGGACCCATTAACCTGTCCTATTTAAAAGAGGGTGATGTTCTTGCAATACGAGAGAGTAAGAATACCACCGGAACAAAGAGAATACGTGGTGAGCTTGTCAATGAAATGACCTCCGGAATTGTTACAACAATGATGTTGGGTCAGAAAGTAGTGATTGAGGGCAAAGAGATTCAGATGAGTGGAGCGACACAAGTAGATAGAGAGCCTAACGCCGGAGATTTAGTCACTGTGTATATTCACAAAGGAAAAGTGGCAGCAATGCTCCATCCGGAAAGCGAAAGTTATAAGTTTGGATATCTCATTGGCGCTCGGAACAAGGCAGGCGGTTTAAGCTTTAAGCTTGAAGTGAAAATTGTTGATACGAATGAGAGTGTCAATGTTTATGAAGGTGTCACAAAACTGAAAATTGATGAATCTACCTACACCAAAGATGCGATTTTAGGCCGCCTTATGGAGGCTGCAGGTAAGAGAGTGATATCCAATGAAGTTTCTGCAGAACGGATTGCGGCAATTGAAACGATTCGCCGAGAAAGACCTTACGCTCAACCGATTCGTTATCGATTAAATGATGAGGGGAAGCTGACTCATTTAGATACCATTATTTATGATTCAACCTTGGAAGAAGAGAATTCCTTGCGGATACTTGGCGATGGAGATGTAAGCACGATTCAGAATTTGCAATATACTATCAGTAACAGAAGCTTGTATACTTCCGGTAACAGAAATATGGTTGCATCAATTCCTAATTTTGACAATGTGATAGTTTCTCCCTTGACGGATTTAGATGATGGTAATGGATATCAGCAAAGCCTTGTTACATGGGATTATTATCCTGTAGAAGTTTATACTGTAGATAAGGATAGTATGGTAGCAAGATATGTTCTTGCATAT
>JAZRCD010000061.1:0-2080 GCA_045635425.1 Ructibacterium sp.
CGGATCATTTCCATGACCATGGGGAAATTTTGCTCGTCATGCGGTGCTTCGTAGTAAAGGTAGAACATGAGGGCTAAGAGAAGCATCTGTGCCGTTTGATCCCAAAAGGGATCTTGGCTCTGACTTCCTTTGGGTGTGACATTGGCGAATAAGTTTGTTACAAGCCTCTGAATATCGTTGTCACAACGGATATACACAAAAGGATTGTAGCAATGACTTTTCTCCATGTGGATCAAATCAATGACCTTAATCTTGTGAGTCTTGGACAGAAACTCTCCGCAGTCTCTCAGCATCTCACCTTTGGGATCCAACACGATATAACTGCAAGAAGCGTTAAGCAGATTCGGTTTGCAGTAAAATCGGGTTTTACCTGCACCGGAACCACCACAAACCAAAACATTCAGATTTCGTCTGTGCTTTCGTCCATTCAAACCAATGGCTACCGTTTGGGTTAGGATCTTGTTATAACTTGGATCCTTGTTCCTGTACTTTCGATTTAACCGTTCGGGTATGCCCCATTTCGCAGAGCCGTGTTCTTCTCGACGGCGGTAATTGCGGTCATTGGAAAAGTACAGTGCCAGTCCAAATAGATAGGCTAAAAGTAATGCGAGAACAGTTTTACGGCTGTTCTCGCATAGAGTTATGGTGAATGAGTCTTGGGTGATAAGATCCAGATTCTTTAGAACACCGGGAATCCCTTCGTCCATATACGGTGCAATAATGAGAGCGATCCATATAACGGGCAAGGTTCCCAAAAGACACAGGATGATTTTTGTTCGGAGTGAACTACCTTTCTTCACGACCGAAGCACCTCTTTTTTGGTGCGTCAAGGATCTTCAGAATCAGATCGTTCACATCTTCCGTAGGTTTGCCTTCCTCTAAAAGTTGATTCCGAAATGCCATCATGCCATTGATCAGCAATCCGTGTTCAAAGTCCGAAATTTGAAGTTTTCTATCCTCCTTTCCCACAGATCTCACCCCTTACCTTGCTTCGGTACTCTTGGGTTGCTTCTGTGCTTTCTCCAAATACTGGGTCATGTCACCGCAGATGCGAACAGCACACTCCCGGATCTCTTTCAGTTTGCTCCGCATTTCCTTGGCATCCATATCGCCGCACTGATCGGGGATGAAACGGAAATTGAACGAGGAGGTGTTCAGACCGAATCTGCGACAGACCACGTAGGAACTGCACATAGCGGTAAAGGCACTGTCCTTACGGGGGGCGTTCCCGGCTGTATCCAAATAGGCCATCGTCATTTCGCAGGAATAGGCTCTGAACAGGTTTTCATCGCCGGGCGTTCCACGGCGGAGCAAGATCCGCTTTCTCTGAGAGTCATAGACAGCCAACTTGTCACCGGGGAGATCATCTCGGATTTCTGCTTGGCAGGCTCCTGTGTGGAACAGCGCCTTCACAAGCTGCCGAATTTCATACTGTTTCTCTTGGGGAACAGGTTCTGCATCGGTCTGGGATATATCAAAGACCCGCTTGGTGTTGTAGTTGACTCCGGTGGTGCCATCGGTCTTGGTATATTCCTTTCCCGGCTCCAAAAGAAGCATAGACTTCTCACCCTTCTTGATGCTGACGTCCTCCTGCTTCCATGTGGCGAAATCTGCCAGCCGGGTGGCATTGGGATTTTGGGATGCAACCAGAAGTACATTGCCAACGGAGTAACGGTCGAACCGTGCCATAACATCCAAGCAGGATTGGAAAAGTCCTGCATCCCGGCACATACTGTCAGCGGTCACATCAATGAGGTCAAAGGCTTCCTTGCGGTCTGCCTGCTTCTGTTCCTTCCAGGCTTCCCTGTCGAAGCCGGATTCATTCTTCATTTCGTTTTGTTCCATAAATTATCTGCTCCTTCCTTTTTTACGGTTAATTTTGACTTTGGGTTTCTCTGCAACGGGTGCTTTCTGTTTGCCGGGGGAATACCTCTCTCGCAGGATTCTCCGCCTTCTTTCCCTTTCTCGTTCTGCCCGAATCTGATTAAGTTCTTGACGGACAGAGGGGCGAGAATCAGCGCGGGATTTTTCTCGATTGGATGTAGGCTCGAACGGAGATTTTTTTCTGCCCCGGCTCTGC